>JBAROU010000221.1:0-11694 GCA_049642385.1 Dehalococcoidia bacterium
ACGTAGCCCTGTACGAAACTGCACCGAGACCCGGGTCTGTAATCGAGGATCTGATGAGGCGACCGTGCGAGCGTTACGCGCCGTCTTCGCTCATTCCGGCGCGGTAGAACGGTCGCCGCACAACGACGACCGGTAGACGCTTGCCTCGGACGTCCACCTCCAGCTCCGTCCCTCGCTCGAGCTCGGCTGGCAGGTACGCCATCCCGATGCTGGTGTTGAGCATGGGGGAGAAGCCTCCGCTGGTCACTGTACCCAGGGCCTGATCATCGTGCAAGACAACATAACCGTGACGCATGACGCCGCGGTCGGTCGCACGCAGGCAGGCGAGCCGGCGCGTGACGCCGCGCTCCTTCGCGGCGGCGAGGGCGCTCCGCCCGGAGAAGTCGGCGTCGTCGTCCAACGTGACGGCGAAGCCGAGGCCCGCCTCGAACGGGTTTGTGCTCACGTCGATGTCGTTGCCGTAGAGCGGCAACGCTGCTTCGAGACGGAGCGTGTCACGCGCGCCGAGGCCGCAGGGCACGGCGCCCTCGAAGACGAGACGGTCGAGCAGGTGACCGCCCGCTTCGGAGGCAGTGATCAGCTCGAAGCCGTCTTCCCCAGTGTAGCCCGTGCGCGCAACGAGGAGCTTGTCGCGCAGGTAGGGCAACTCCAGGCAGTAGCGTTTCGGCAGCTCTTCGATGTCGGAGCCGATCAACGGTGCGAGGAAGTCGAATGTCTCGGGTCCCTGGGCGGCGAGCATGACCGTGGAGGAATGACGGTCTTGCAGCTCGACGTCCATGCCCGCCTCCACGAACGACGCGATGCGTTCGCGGCCCATGTCGGCGTTCGCCGCGTTGTTGACGAGAAGGTAGCGTTCGGCGTCGAGGCGGTAGACGAACACGTCGTCGAGGATGCCGCCTTCGTCGTCACACATGAGCGCGTAATGCGCTTCGCCTTCTTGGAGCTGATCGACCTTGTAAGTGACGGCGCGGCGCAGGAGCCGGCCGGCGTCCTTGCCGACGACGAAGAGCCGCCCCATGTGTGACACATCGAACACGCCAACGCGCTCACGTACGGCGCGGTGCTCTTCGACGATGCCGGTGTACTGGATTGGCATCTCCCAGCCGGCGAACGGCGCGAAGCGCGCCCCGAGCGAGCGGTGCTTGTCGGCGAGGGCGAGCGAACGAAGGGCGACGGTATCGGTCATCTTACGAATACTTCTGTTTGCAGATGAAGTGCACGTGCTGGCCGAGCGACGCGAATGGCTCGTGTCTCCGGTACGCGGCTTCGAGCTCGAGCAGTTCGTCGAGCTTCGCGGCGCTGCGGACCTCCTCTGGTATGTGGTCGTGGAAGATGCGGATGCCCGCCTTCGATGTGACCTCAAGTCCAGCCGCGTCGATCCACGAGCGGACGAGCTCCGGGTCGAGCGGCCAGGGCGGTTCTCGCTTCGTATCAGGGGTGAGCGCGGCGTCGACGTCCCCCCGGATCGCGCGTTTCAAGATGGCCGCGTTGCGGTTGTAGAACATGAGCGAGAGGTAGCCCTGCGGTTCGAGGAGCGGCGCCATGCAGTTGATGGCCTCTTGCGGCTCCGCCAGCCACTCGAGGACCGCGTGGCACATGACGAGGTCGAACTTGCCTTCGACGTTCGCGCGCAGCTCTTGCACGGTCGACTCGAGAAAACGCAACGACGACACGCCGCTCTCGTGCAGGGCCGTGCGTGCGCGGTCGAGCATCTCTGGCGACGGATCGCACACGGTCACGTCGTGGCCGAGCGCTGCGATGCGCTGCGCGATCTGACCCATGCCCGCGCCGATGTCGATGATGCGCATGCTGCCGCTGGCGAGCGTCGGGATCGCGTCGAGCAGGTCCTGCCAGAGTACATGAAGCCGAACGGCTCCCATTGTCGTGCCGTACACATCGCGTTCCAGCGTGGCGCGCTGAGCGCTGTCGAAGATTGCGTCTCGTCGGACGGTCACGTGACGGGCTCCCAGTGGCGCTTGCCGTCTTCGCCGAGCGTCATCCGACCGAGGCCCGGGAATGGAGAATGGACGCTGACGATCAGCGTGCGCTCGCGGATGGCGCGCTCCACGATGCGTTTCTTCGTCTCCATCGAGACGAGCGGCAGCATGTCGAACGACGAGACCCAGGCCGTGCGCTCGAGCTGGACGTGGTGCTGCACCATATCGCCGATGTAGATCGCGGTCTCGCCGGCGGAGCTGAGTACGACCGAGGCGTGGTCTTCTGTGTGCCCTTGCGTGGGGATGATGGTGATTTCGGGCGTCACCGCGCGCTCGCCGTCGATCAGCTCCAGGACGTCGGCTTCCTCGAGCGGCAGCAGATTCTCCGCGAGGTAGGTTGCGCGCGTGCGTTCGTTCGGGTGGGTGGCGGCCTTCCACTCGCCGCGCTCGATGAGATAGCGGGCGCGCGGGAACGTCGGGACGACGCGGTCGTCCGCGCCTTCGCGCGTGTTCCAGCCGCAGTGGTCGGCGTGGAGGTGCGTGTTGATCACGATGTCGATGTTTTCAGGCCTCACGCCGAGCTGGCCGAGGGCACTAAGCAACGTGCCTTCGCTGGCGGGCGACGCCTGGCGCCGGTGACCTTCCTTATCGCCGACGCCGGTCTCAATCAGCACGAGCTTGTCGGCTGACCGGACGAGCACGCAATTCAGGCCGAGTCCCATGCGGTACTGGTCATCGAGGGCGGCCTTCGCGGCGCGCTCCCACATCACGCGCGGCACGATGCCGAAGACGGCGCCGGCATCCTGGTAGTACGTGCCGTCGCTCAGGATCTGCAGGTCGAGGTTGCCGAGGCGATAGGCGTGGGGCGAGGTCACATCGAAGCTCCGATCGCAGGTTGGCCCCAAGATAACGCCGCGATAGCGATGCGATCAACGGGTAGGGCAAACCCTGATTGCTCCGGCGGCGTCGCTCCAGGATACTGCACACGATATGTTGCGACTGATCCGCGTGCTTGTGTTGACGCTTGGCCTCATGGTGGCGGCGGCGTTCTCGTATACCTGCGATGGTGGCGAGGCTGAAGAACCCGAGCCGACGGGAACGGCGACGGTCGAGCCAACATCGACGCCGGAGCCGCCGCTGGGCCTTGATAGCTTCCACTACAGCGTTGCGCTGGAGATCGGCATCGACGAGCCGGACACCGAAGACGACTCGTCGGTCAACGGCATGGTGGAAGGTGAATTTGCTGGTCCGTGGTCGCATGCCTGGGAGCAGACGTTCAACGTGGGTGCGATCGGTGGGACCGAATCGTTCGTGATCATCGGCGACGACGCATGGAAGCGTGACAGTAACGGCGCGTGGCAGCAGACCACGGCCTCCGATCCGGAGGTGACCGACTCCACCGACTTGACCGCGGCTGCCCCTGACTTCCTGAGCGATCTGGAGTTCACGAACGAGCTGGGAGCTCTCGAAGGCGAGCCGGAGGAAGTGAACGGCGTGCAGACGCTTCGCTACGATCTCAGCGATTCGATCGCTGCCTTGGTAGACATCTTCGGCACAGATTTCTTTCAGGGCGACGCCGCGGGGTTCCAGGATCTCGACATGGTGGTCTGGCTCGAGGAGGATACGAACACGCTGGTGCGTGCGGACTTGACCGCGCTGGCTGGACCGAATGTCTTTGGGGACGCGTCGTTCGCTGTGTCGCCGGATGCGGATGTCACCATCCATATGACCATCGACATCTCGCAGCTGAATGATACGAGCATCGACATCGAGCCGCCGATCTAGCTATCCTACCCTGTTGCTCTCCATCCGACATATTGTGTACGACTGTGCGTGACGCACGATTCGCGTGTAAGGGCGCGTCTCGCTATGATGTGTGGCGCTACTGAGGAGTAGGAATGCAGAGCATTCCAAGACATTGGTTCGTGAAGCGCGCGGCCGCCGTCATTGGCGGTCTGCTGTTGGTGCTCGCGATCGCGGCGTGCGGCGAAGGCGACGCTGCCGCACCACCATCGACGCCAACGCCGGATCCTGTGACGCCGACCGCAACGGCGGAACACGGGAGCGCGCTACCGCTCAAACGCTATCACTACGCGGCGTCATTCACACTGCAGACGAAAAGCAACGCCCGCAGCGCAGGCAAGCTGCTGATCACCACCGAAGGCGATTACGAATCGCCGGACAGACATGCGTTCACCTACACGATCACGTCCGGAACGAACACGCTGCGACAGCGGCTGGTGTTGATCGGCGATAGGGTGTGGCTGAAACAGGGCGGCGACCCTTGGCACAAGGTCGCCCGTGACGACAAGAGGGTCGACGATCTCCTGTCCGCTGCGTTTTCGCCGGCGCGGCCGGGCTTTCTCGGGGGCGAGCGCTACGTGGATGTGCGCGACGCCGTCCGGAGGCTCCCCTCGACCGATGAAGCTGTGAACGACGTCGGGGTGAATCATTACCGCGTGAGTCAGGCGGGCCAGGAGTTCATCGAAGCGTTCCTGGCCGACGAGGCGTTGCTGGCGAATGTGGAGGACTTCAAGTGGGACCTTTGGCTGGCGCGGGACGGCGGCTGGCCGGTGCGCATGAGCGCCTCCAGTACGGTGACGAAGGCGCTTCAGGTGAACCGGGCGTTGAAGGTACCGGCGCCGGCGGTGTGGGAGCTCCAGATCGACATCTCGCGGCCGGACGACCCGCGCCTGGCGGTGCGGCCGCCGGGCGACAAGGGCTAGATCGGCTACCAGGTGCGACGGCCGTCGGCCATGACGAGACGGCCGAAGCTGTCCGGCGCAAAGTGACCGCCGACGACCAACGCGTGCTGCGCGATCAGGCGCTGCGCGATCGCCGTTTCGTGCGGCGCGGCAGCTCGTCGATTCGCAGGGTCACGCGTTCGGTCATAATGCTGCCGTATCCCTTTGGCGGCGGGCTCAGCACAGGAGCGCCGTCGCTCGGCTGTCAGGATCGTGCGTTGACACTTGGGCGAGCTCGCTGATAGGCTGCACAACGCTCATGGACTATCGGACGATTGCGCTGGAAACGAGGGACCCGCTCGCGTGGATCCGCCTCGCGCGGCCGGAGAGAGGCAACCCGGTCGATCGCGAGCTCTTGCGCGAGCTCGATGGCATCTGCGCGGCGATCAACGACGACGCAGCCGTGCGCGTCGCGATCCTCACAGCCGAGGGCGACGTATTCTCGTGCGGTTGGGACGCGGCCGAGCTGGCGGCCGAAGCGCTCGACGAATCGGAGCGACGTCGGTTGTGGGAGGAATCACCCCCGTTCGCCGGCCTCGAGTCGATGGGGCAGCCCGTCATCTGCGCGCTGAACGGCGACGCGACGAGCGCCGGGCTGGAGCTCGCGCTGGCATGTGATGTGCGCATCGCGGCCGAAGGCGCGACCTTCGTGCTGCCGGAGACGGCGCAGGGCGTGCTGCCCATGGCCGGCGGCACGCAACGGCTAGCGCGCCTGGTCGGCCGCGGGGAAGCGCTACGCCTGCTGCTTCTCGCGGAGCCGATCGAAGCGAACGAAGCGCTGCGTATCGGGCTGGTGAGCGCGGTCGTGCCGCCGGAGCGACTTGCCGCGGAAGTCGAGGCGCTCGCGCAACGGATGGCGTCGCGCGGGCCGCTCGCGCTGCGCTTCGCGAAGGAGGCAGTGCGCCGCGGGATCGAGCAGCCGCTCGACCAGGCGCTCCGTTTCGAGACGGACCTGACGGTGATCCTACAAGTAACAGAGGACCGAGCAGAAGGCGTCCGCGCTTTTCTGGAAAAGCGCGAGCCGAAGTTCAAGGGAAGATAACATGCGGCTTATAATCGAAGCGGACGAATCGTGGTCGATCATGATGCTGGTCGTCTCGCAGGTGCTGGACGGCGTCGAGCTATCCGAAGAGGGTCGTGCTGCCGTGCGTAAGTGGCGCACCGACCGCGCCGACGGTACCGAAGCGATGCACAAGCTGGCAGAGGAGCTGAACGAAACGATGGGCAACGTGATCGATGAACAGACGCGACGGCTGATCCGGCACAAAGGCCGCTACGTCTCGAGTATGGACCCGCAGTGAAGGCGCAATGAAGGTAGAACTCGATATCGAGGAGGCGTGGGAGCTGATGTCGCGCGTGATCGCGCGGCTGGTGGACGAGGCGAAGCTGTCGTCGAGCGATAAGGCGAACGTGCGCCGCTGGCGCAGCGACTTGATGAAACCAGGTGGCGAGCCGATGCGCATCCTCACGCGCAAGCTCAACGAGGATCTCGCAGAAGCGTTTGGGCGCAAGAAGCGCAGCCAGCTCCGCAAGCCGGACTGGCGCTAGGGCGGACAGGCCAGAGGTCTGCCCCGACAGGATTGGGTCGTGTACTCCTTCACCACGAGCATAGACATCAATGCGCTGCCGGCGCGTGTGTGGCGGGCGCTCTGCGACCCGGCCGAGGTGGTGCAATGGGACATAGGCGTGGAAGAAGCGCTGGATGCGCCGGCCGGCTACCCGCAACCGGGCCAGCATGTGCGCTGGCGCTACAGCAACGGCCTGTTTCGTCTGCTGCACGACCGGCCCCAGGAGGTCGTGCAGGAAGAGCGATTGCGCTCGACGCTCTCAGTCGGGTTCGTGAAGTTCGACGAGACGTACCGGCTCGAGGCTCGAAACGGAAGCTGTCGGCTGAGCGCGTCGATGACGTTGTGGGCGCTGCTGCCGCTTGTCGGCGCGCTCGTCGAGCGCATATACCTTGGCGCGCAGAGCCGCCGCACGGTGGAAGCGTCGCTGCGGGCGATCAAAACGTTTTGTGAGAAAGAGCAATGAGGCACGTCGACGCCAAAGCCGCCGCGCAGCAGCGTTTCGCACGGGCCGACTGGAATGAACGAGGCATGGACCTGGTCGAGCGTTGCGCGACGGACCCGCCGCTGGTAGTGGCCGGCCTGGTCGATGCGGTGCGCGAACGGGCAGGGGTGGGAAGCCGCGTCGGCGAACTCGGCTTCGGCTCTGGCTGGCTATTGGACGCGCTCGTCGCCCTGCCTCTCGATGCGACTCTCTACGGACTCGATATGTCGCCAGGCGTGGTGCGGCATGGCTACCAGCGCTTCAGCGAGCGCGTGAGTATTCTCATGGGCGACATGGAGCAGCTTCCGTTCTGTAACGAATCGCTCGATGTCATCGTCACGTGTTGGACGCTCTACTTCATGAACGACATCGATCGCGCGCTCCAGGAGATCAAGCGATGTCTGCGGAAGGGCGGGCGGCTGATCGCGGCGACGAACGCGCACGACCATGAGGCGGAATGCGGAGAGCTCGTGTCGGAAGCGATCCGCGTCGCGCTGGGCCGCAATGAGCCGGAGCACGACATCGCCTGGCGCTTCGACTTCGAGGCCGGCGAGCAGTACGTGCGGCATCATTTTCCGACAGTCGAGCTGCGAAGATGGCGTGGCGAAATGGTAATCAAAGACCGGGAAGATATTGCTGCCTTATGGCCGAAGTGGGAGCCTGCGTTGTTTGCGAAGCAGGAACAGCAGGCCGTTCGCGCCCAGTTTCTCCGTTTGGCGTACGACCGTTTGGAGCGCGAGGGTGCGCTCCGCATCCGCCGACGAAACGGCGCGTTCGTCTGCGATCTCGATGAAGCATGAGTGCATTCGAAACGCTCACCTACGAGAAAGACGGCCGTGGCGTCGCGCGGCTGACGCTGAACCGGCCCGATGTGCTCAACGCGCTCAACCTCCAGATGCGCGACGAGCTCTGGTCGGCGTTCCAGGCCTTTCGGGACGACCCGGACGCGCGCGTGCTGGTGCTGCGCGGAGCGGGACGGTCGTTCTGCGCCGGCGCCGATATCTCGGACTTCGGGACGGCGCCCTCGATTATCGAGTCGCGGCGCGCGCGCCACGAGCGCGACCTTTGGGCGCTATTGCTCCACCTCCCGAAGCCGACGATCGCGGCGGTGCATGGCCACGCGCTGGGCGCCGGGCTGGAGATGAGCCTCCTTTGCGACCTGCGCGTCGCGGCAGACGACGCGATCTTTGGTCTGCCGGAGGTGAAGCTGGGCTACATCCCGTCGGCGGGCGGCACGCAGACGCTCCCGCGTATCGTTCCGCCCGGTGTCGCGCTGCACATGATCCTCTCAGGCGATTCGATCGACGCGCACGAGGCATATCGACTGCGCCTCGTGCAGCGCGTCGTCCCGCGCGATGAGCTGGACAGCGCAGCCGACGCATGGGCGCGCGCGCTGGCGGAACGACCGCCGCTCGCGCTCTCCTACGCGAAGGAGGCAGTCGTGCGCGGGCTGGACCTCTCGCTGCGGGAGGGTCTGGCGCTGGAGCGCAGGCTGCGCGGGATGCTTCGCGAGCGCCGCAAAGAGTAATCAACTGAATGCGGCGCGACTACAAAGGGGGTGGGCGACCGCTTCGAGTCGCTCATCATCATCATCATGTCGATGCTGGAATATGGTACAAGACAGGCTAGCATTGCTCCAGTTCGGTTCGATGCGTTAGATTGTTGCGTCATTCCATCCAAGGGGTAACGCATGAACACTGCTGAGTTTCTCACCATCAGCTCCGCTGTGGTGCCCGAACGCGAGGCGCTGGTCTCCGGCGAGACGCGCGTCACGTACATGGAGATGGCGTCGCGGGTGAGCCGCCTCGCGAACGCGCTTCAATCGCTCGGCGTGAGTCGGGGGACCGCGGTGGCGGCGATGGCGGTGAACTCGCCACAGTACGTCGAGACGTATTACGCCTGCGCCAAGCTGGGCGCGACCTTTGTGCCGCTCAACTATCGGGCGAAGCGCGAAGAGCTCGATCATATGGTGAACAACTCGGAGTCGCAAGTGATGTTCGTCGGCGAGCGCTACCTCGATATTGTCGCCGACATGCGCTCTAAGTTCGGTGGCGTGCGGGAGTACATCTGTCTCGAGTCCAAGCCGGAGGGCATGCACAACTACGACGAGCTGCTCGCCGGAGCGCCAGACGATGAGATGTACGTCGAGATCGATGAGAACGAGCCATCGATCCTGATGTACACAAGCGGCACGACGGCGCTTCCCAAGGGCGTGGTGCTGACGTACCTGACGCTCTCGGTCTACGTGATGAACACGATGAACCCTGCCGACCCAGCGGTCGAGCGCGAGGTGACGCTGCTCTCGGTGCCGATCTACCATGTCGCGGGCGCGACGGCGATCATGTCGAGCATCTGGGGCGGCCGCACGCTGGCGATCCTGTCGCAGTTCGACCCCACGGGCTGGCTGGAGACGGTGCAGCGCGAGCGTGTTACGCACGCGTTCGTGGTGCCGACGATGCTCAAGCGCATCATGGAGCACCCGCAGTTCGATACCTACGACATCAGCTCGTTGAAGCTGATTACGTACGGCGCCGCGCCCATGCCCTACGAAGTGGTGCGCAAGGCCGTCGACGCGTTCGCATGCGGGCTGATGAACGCTTACGGCCAGACCGAAAGCACATCGACGCTGACGTACCTCGGGCCGGATGATCACCAGATCCCGAAAGATGAAGGGCCGGAGCGTGAGAAAAAGCTGCGCCGCCTGCGCTCAGTCGGGCGGGCGATGGACGACATCGCGATCGCGATCATGGACGAGGAGAACGAGATCCTGTCGCCCGGCGACGAGGGCGAGATCTGCGTTTCGGGCCCGCGCATCATGCGCGAGTATCACAAGCAGGCGGACGAGACGGCGCAGGCGATCGTCGACGGCTGGCTCCACACCGGCGACGTGGGCTACCTGGACGAGGATGCTTATCTGTTCATCACCGGTCGCAAGAAAGACCTGATCATTCGCGGTGGAGAGAACATTTCGCCCGGTGAGATCGAGGACGTGCTGGACGCCCACCCGAAGATCGACGAGGCGGCGGTGATAGGCGTGCCCGACGCCGAGTGGGGCGAGGTGGTAAAGGCGATCGTCGTGCCGCTATCCGGTGAGCAGCCCACGCCGGAGGAGATCGTCTCGTACTGCAAGGGTAAGCTGGCGAGCTACAAGGCGCCCGCGTACGTCACGCTGGTCGACGAGCTGCCGCGCAACCCGCTGGGCAAAGTGCTCAAGACTGAGCTACGCAAACAATACGGCGAGCCGAAGAACGGCTAACTACGCGCAGCTGTGCCCAAACTGGTGGACGACGTTCAGGATATCCTCGATGGTGATGGAGCCGTTGGGCGGGCCGGCGTTCCAGGCGTTGGGCCCGATCGTCGTTCGGTCGAACGCGGTGTGATAGCCCGTTGCGGGCGGCTTGGACAGCGGGTCGATGCCTGCGTTGCCAGTCGTTCCGAAGCGACCAACGACTCGCGTAATGTCGGAGATGCTGATTGCTTTGTCCCGCTGCGGCATCGCATTGAGGTCCGGCGTATCGAAAAAATCCCAGAAGTTCTTCGGGTTGCGTGCGCCGCCCAGGAAGGCATAAGAGGCGAGCTCTCGGAAATCGGTGCAGTTGTCGCCGTCCAGGTCGCTGCCGGGTACTGGAGTGAGGACAGTCACTGGCGATGACCGGCTCGTCGTCGACCCGTCGCCCAATTCGCCGGCCGTGTTTGATCCCCAGCACCTGACGCTGCTGCTCGTGAGGAGCACGCAGTTCTGGTGCCCCCCTCCGACCAATGAGACGACATCGTCGCTTCCGAGCCCAACGACGCTCACCGGCGTGCTGCTATCGGCGTAAGTATCGTTTCCAAGCTGACCAAAGTGGTTCCGACCCCAACACATGACATCGCCGTCAGTCGTCAGCGCGCAAGCATGGAAATAGTAAGCGCCGGAGACGGCGGTCACATCGCCCTGCAATCCAGCGACGTCAACGGGCAGCGCGCTGCTGGTCATCGTTCCGTTCCCGAGCTGGCCGTACTGGTTGTTGCCCCAGCACGTGACGCCTCCCGCCGTCGTCAGCGCGCAGGTGTAGTAACCACCAGCCGAGATAGCGACGACGCCGCTCGCTAGCCCAAGGACGTCGACGGGCACGTTGCTGTCAGTCATCGAGCCATCGCCCAGCTGACCTGAATCGTTGCGACCCCAGCACTTGACGCCCCCGTCCGCAGTGAGCGCGCAAGTGTGGAGGAAGCCGGCGGTGAGGGCGGCGATATCGCTGTCTAGCCCGACGACGTCCATTGGAGTCGAGCGGACATTGTTGCCGATGCCGCTCGTCCCATCGCCGACCTGGCCATATTCGTTCGAGCCCCAGCACTTGGCGGCGCCCGTCGTGGTCAACGCGCACGTGTGATAGCCGCCTAGCGCGATGGCGGCCACGCCGCTACCTAATCCGACCACGTCAACCGGGATAGAGCTGTTCATCGTCGTCGTGCCGTTTCCCAGCCGGCCGTAGTTTTCGCCCCAACATTTGAGGCCTGCTGCCATAGTGATCGCGCAGGTGTGCGTGCCGCCTGCCGCTACGGTGGTCACGCCGCTACCAAGGCCGAGTACGTCCTCCGGCGTGGGGTGATTCGCGAGCGTGCCGTCACCGAGTTGTCCATGGCCGTTGTAGCCCCAGCATTGAAGGCTTGCGTCTATCTTGACGGCGCAAGTGTGAGCGCCACCGGCCGCTACGTGGGTGACATCCGAGAGCTCTGGAACGGTCGCGAAGGCGCGTTCTGGCGCCAGCACGGAGCTCGCAACGGCCAGAGTCGTAAGGAGTATCAGTGTCTTCGCCGCGGTGAGCGTTCGTTTCACGGACATGGCAGCTGCGCTCTGATGATGGCTCTCGGCTCGAGCGTCACCATCAGCGTCAAGTATACTCGTCCTGTCAAGGCGAACTGGCGCTGGCATGACCTATGTTGTTGTGTCAAAGCATAGCGCTGTGAACAGGAGGCGCGGG
>JBAROU010000222.1:0-5342 GCA_049642385.1 Dehalococcoidia bacterium
GGCGTGGATTGGTAGCGCTTCGCGCGCGTCAAACGCTCGGCGCCTAGCCAATCGGGCTCGCCGCGCGCGCCCGACAGCGCCGCGATCGCCGACGGATCGAAGGCTGCCGGAGAGAGGCGGACCGGAGTGGCGGTCTGAGCGCCAGTTGTCATCGGTGCATGGACGGAATCGGTCTAGCCGACCGCGCCCTCCATCTGGAGCTGGATGAGGCGGTTCATCTCGACCGCGTACTCCATCGGCAGCTCCTTGACGATCGGCTCAACGAAGCCGTTGACGATCATCTTCGCCGCTTCGGCCTCATCGATGCCGCGGCTCATCAGGTAGAAGAGCTGCTCTTCGCCTAGCTTGCTCACCGACGCTTCATGCCCGATGGTCACGTCTTGCTCGTCGATCTCCATCAGCGGGTAGGTGTCGGAGCGGGAGGCCTCATCCAGGATCAGCGCGTCGCAGCGCACGGTGGACTTCGCGCCCTTCGCGCCCGGGTACACCTTGAGCTGACCGCGGTAGCTGGTGCGGCCGCCGTCCAGGCTGACTGACTTCGAGTTGATCACGGACGTGGTGTTCGGCGCGACGTGAATGCACTTGCCGCCCGCGTCCTGGTGCTGGCCAGCGCCGGCCATCGCCAGCGAGAGGATCTCGCCGTGCGCGCCCGGCTCCATTAGGAACGTGCTCGGGTACTTCATCGTCAGCTTCGAGCCGAGGTTGCCGTCCACCCAACTACCGACGGCGTCGCCGTAGACGGCCATGCGCTTTGTCACCAGGTTGAACACGTTGTCCGACCAGTTCTGGATCGTCGTGTAACGCACGCGCGAGCCGCGCTTGCAGACGATCTCGACGACAGCGCTGTGGAGCGAGTTGCTCGAGTACGTTGGCGCGGTGCAGCCTTCGACATAGTGGAGGTCTGCGCCCTCGTCGGCGATGATCAACGTCCGCTCAAACTGACCCATGTTCTCCGTGTTGATGCGGAAGTAGGCTTGAAGCGGCATCGGCACCTTTACCCCCGGCGGCACGTAGATGAAGCTGCCACCAGACCACGTCGCGCTGTTCAGCGCCGCGAACTTGTTGTCGTTCGGCGGCACGATCGTGCCGATGTACTCCTTCACGAGGTCCGGGTAGTCGCGCACGGCGGTGTCGGTGTCGACGAAGATCACGCCGAGCTTCTTGAGATCCTCGCGGATGTTGTGATAGACGACCTCCGAGTCGTACTGGGCCTCGACGCCGGAGAGGAACTTGCGTTCCGCCTCGGGAATACCCAGCTTCTCGAACGTGCGCTTGATCTCGGCCGGTACCTCCTCCCACGTGCGGCCCTGCTCCGCCATGGGCTTGACGTAGTAGAAGATGTCGTCGAAGTCCAGGTCGTAGTTCTGAATGCTGCCACCCCAGAACCCTGTCGGCATCGGCCGCTCGACAAAGTGGTGGTAGGCCTTGAGCCGGAAGTCGCGCATCCACGTCGGCTCGCCCTTCATCTCCGAGATCTCAGCGACGACGCGCTCGTTCAGGCCCTTCTTGGTCAGGTTGACCGGCTTGAATTCGGCGTCGTTCCAGCCGTACTTATAGCCTCGGTCACTGACGATGTCTTGGGCTTTCGTAGCCATTACGATCCCTCCTGAGCGCCCGCGGTAACAGGCGCGAACTCCTTGGTAATCCAGTCGTAGCCCTGCTTCTCCAGCTCCTGGGCCAGCTCCGGGCCACCCGTCTTGACGACGCGACCATCGTAGAAGACGTGCACGATGTCTGGCTTCACGTAGTCGAGGATGCGCTGGTAGTGCGTGATCAACAGCATGCCCAGGTGGTCGCCCCGGATCGCGTTGATCCCTTCGGCCACCGTGCGCAGCGCATCGATGTCGAGGCCGGAGTCTGTCTCGTCCAACACGGCCATCTCAGGCGTGAGCATTGCCATCTGGAGCACCTCGGCGCGCTTCTTCTCGCCGCCGGAGAAGCCTTCGTTCACGTAACGCCGGACGAACGACTGATCCATTTTGAGCATGTCCAACGTCTCATCCAGCAGCTTACGGAACTCGCGCACGGGCACATCGCCGCCGCGCCGGGCCTTGAGCGCCGAACGCAGGAAGTTGCCCATCACCACGCCCGGGATGCCCACCGGGTACTGGAAGGCCAAGAACAAACCGGCTCGCGCCCGCGCGTCGGGCGCCATACCCAGAATGTCCTCGCCCTTGAACAGCGCGCGACCCTCGGTGACCTTGTAGCGTGGGTGTCCCATCAGCGCGTTCGCGAGCGTGCTCTTCCCCGAGCCGTTGGGCCCCATGAGCGCGTGCACTTCGCCCTTGTTCACCTGGAGGTTGACGCCCTTCAGGATCTCCTTGCCCTCGACGCTGGCGTGGAGGTTCTCGATGCTGAAGATGGGCTGACCGTTGTTGTTCGTTCCTGCCATGTTGCTCCTATCGCGTTGTTTCGCTTCGCTTCGGATGCTTGTCGTCGACCGCCGCAACGATGTACTCGCATGCGGAGTGGCCGTCGGCGATGCGGCTCACCTGTCGTACCGGCGCGTGGACCAGCAGCTCGATCGTGCGGCGATCCAGCTCGCACGGACCGGGACCGCCGACAGCGGCCTGACGGTACGGGCAGGCGGAGTTCATGAGATGGAAGCCGTCGTCGCGCTTCGCCCAGTCATCGACGATGCCTTCGCCGTGTAGCGCCACGCTCGTGCGCGCGACGCGCTCCTCGAGCGTGCCGGCGGCGACGACCTCGGCATCGTGCTCCTGCGCCACGTGCTCAGCAACCGACTCGAAGGCGCTACGCAGCACTTGCTTACCGTCGCGGCCCGCGATCTGCGTCGCGTCCAGCGAACGCAGGCCATCGTACAGCCGCGATAGTAGGCGAGCGTAGCCAGCCGGCGTGCGCTCTTCCGCCGCCTCCGTCGGGTAAAAGACGAAGGCGGGGCGGCCGACGCCGTGCCTGTCAGCCCGTACGTCTACCAGCCCTTCGACACGAAGGTGGTCGAGGTGGCGCCGCACGGAGCCCTGGCCAATACCGAGCGAATCCGCCAGGTCGGCCACGGTACCACCGCCGCCCACCTGGAGGTGGTGCAAAACCTGCTCTTTTGTGCTCTCCATCACGACTCCATGATAGCGAGCCAAAAGGAACTAGTCAAGATATATGGACTTAAAATGCATTATTGTGGACAAACTGTTACTGAGAGCTTGTTAGGCGGCCCGTGCCCCTAGTTCGTGCGTGTCAGGCTCCTCGGAGATCTCAGCGACAATCTCGCCGATCGTCCCGCGCTCCCAGAGGGCCACGAAGCTCTCCACGACCATCGGGTCGAGATGCGAGCCCGCCATCCGCTTCGTCTCCTCGATCGCGGTCTCGGCCGGCCAGGCTTCCTTGTAGGGCCGTTTGCTGATCAGCGCGTCGAAGACGTCCGCCACGGCGACGATGCGGGCCACAAAGGGGATCTGCTCGCCGGCGATCCCGTCCGGGTAGCCGGAGCCGTCCCAGCGCTCGTGGTGCCAGCGCGCTACCTGTCGCGCAGTCTCGAAGTCCAGGTTGTCGGCCAGGAGCTCGTCGCCCCAGGCCGTGTGCTTCTGCATGATCTTCCATTCCTCCGGACTGAGCGGACCGGGCTTTTGGAGCACAATATCGGGTACGTGGGCCTTGCCCACGTCATGAATCATCGATGCATAGGCGATCTCCTGGGCCTCGCGTTCAGAGAAGCCGAGGTAGAGCGCGAGCGCCTTCGAGAAGAACTGGATGCGGTGCAGGTGCGCACCGGCATCGGTGTCACGCGCTTCCACGAGGCGGGCGAGCATCCCCATCGTCTGGCGGTTCTGCTGCTCAAGGCGGCGATGCTTCTTCTGGAGCTCGCTCGCCACACCCAACGAGATCAAGCCGATCAGGCCCAGGAAGATCAGCCGGATCGGCAGCTCGGTCTGGTACGCGCTATCGCTTGGGAAAAAGACCAATGAGCCAAACGCGAACCAGCCCATCCAGACCGCCGTGTACACGAGAGACCCAACCGGCGCCAGCGAGAATCCACCCGAAACGACGTAGACGACAAAGACGAGCCAGATATCGGACGCCGAATCGACCGCGCCCATCTCGTGGAAGACGTACAGCGACGCCAACATCAGAACGAGCGCATCGAGCAAGAGACCCAGGACGCGCGCCAGGAACTGACGGTCTTTCAGGAAGATCAAGTAGGCCAGCCCGATATCGTACGCGAGCGCCACCGCGCAAGCGCCCACCACGACGGGCCAACCAGGGATGTGCATCTTCTGAATGGGCAGGACGGCGATGACCACGGCTGCTACGACGGCACGACGAATCACGTCCTGCTTCTGCGCGGCCGGTTCCGTTGGCCCGAGGGCAAGATGAGCCGCCTCACCCAGCCAGAGCCGCAGGCGGCGCCTCGGAACGCCGTCGTCGCGGGACTGGGTGGGACGCCCATTGGTCGGTAGCGTCTCGATTGCACCCATTCATACTGTTTTTCGGCAGCACGGGGCTTACAAACAAGAGGCAACAGCGCGTCAGGTTGACAACACTATGTCAACTTCAGATTCGGAATGTGTGCTTTTCTCCAGCGCAAGGTGCCTGCGGAGTGAGGGAATACCCCTACTAGCCGCAAAGGAGTGGTGCGGTCGGCGCGATTCGCGCGGCATCACACCGCTGGCTGGAGCGCCAGCAAGGCTTTCATCAGTGAGGCGACGAAGGCATCGGGGACCAGGTCGGGCGCGGTGCCCTCCCGGCGAAACGAGGCGAGGTCAGCGAAGTTCACCGAGTAGCTGTTGCGCCTACCACGTCGCTCCTGCGCGATAATGCCGGACTCGCGCAGGTCGCGCAGCATCACGTGCGTCGCGCGCTCCGTGATGCCAACGGCCTGCGATATCTCGCGCACGGTGGAGTGCGCGTGCTGCGTCACGTAGATCAGACAGAGCGCATGGGTCGTGAGGAATCCCCAACGCCGGTTGGGCGGTTCCGCGTTGGGGGGCAAGCCGTTCACACTCGGACTACCGCCGGCGATCTGTGAGAGGCCGCGGAGCGTCGCGTCCATCAGCGAGTCTGGGATCTCCATATGAGACGCGCCCCAGGGCCTGTGGCGAGCCAGGGCGGCCAGGTCCACATCGTTTACGTTCTGACGGCCATCCCGTTCGGTCCGCAGGATGCCCGCGCGACGCAGGTCGCTCAGCACACCGATCGTCGCACGCTCGGTGATGCCCGACGCGAGGGCGATTTCACGCACTGTAGACCGCGGATTTCGCGCCACCTGCACGAGCGCGTGCGCGTGGTTTGTGAGGAAACCCCAGGCGCCCAAGAATCTCACCTCGAGGGGCTTGACAAGCCTATTTAATGTATTATAATGCAGGCAACACCAGTTAGCACTTATC
>JBAROU010000223.1:0-4774 GCA_049642385.1 Dehalococcoidia bacterium
CGATTGCTCCTCACTGTGGGGCGCCTGATCGAGCGTAAGGGCGTGGCCTGGTTCGTACGTGAAGTTCTCCCCAACCTGTCGCCGAACGTCGTCTACGCTGTTGCCGGCGCGGGGCCGGAAGCCGGCCACATTCGTGCGGCAGCGCAACAGGCGGGGGTCGATGCCAGGGTTCGCCTGCTGGGCCGTTTGCCGGACGCGCTGCTCGCCGCGGCCTATCATGCTGCCGATCTCTTTGTCATGCCAAATATTCCGGTGCTCGGCGATCTGGAGGGCTTCGGGCTTGTGGCGCTGGAAGCATCTGCCTCTGGTCTACCGGTCGTTGCCGCCAACCTTGAGGGCATCACGGAAGCTGTACAGAATGAACGCAACGGGTTCCTGATCCTGCCACGAGCGGCGGACGCGTATGTGGAAACGCTGCAACGCCTGCTCTCTTTGCCTCAGGATCAACTGCGCAGTATCGGCAAGGCGTTCCGTGATTTCACGGTGCGCGAATACTCTTGGAGCCGAACGGCCGAGCGCTATATCGAGGTGATCAGTCAGATTGCTCGATCTCCGGACGCGCTTCTTAGCGCGGCATAGTCCTATGAAGTTGCTCCCCATCAAGATCACTATCGCTGCCGCGATTATGCTCATCGGGGTTTTCGTCGTGCTGCGGTTGCTATCGTTGAGCGGCGATCTCGCCGCGGCGCCGCCGATCGAGCGGCCGGGGTTCATCGTGCCGGGTCTGGTGTTGTACGGCGTCACGTTGCTGCTCTACGCGGCCCTCTGGCGTACCGTCGTCTGCCGCCTCGATACGATCCGTCCGCCAATGATCGACTCGGCGTCTGTGTTCTGCGCCTCGTGGGTCGGGCGTTACATCCCGAGCGGCCTGCCGTATGTGGCGGGGAAGTTCGTCATGGGGATGCGAATAGGGCACAGTAAGCCAGCGCTGGCGGCGTCGTTGCTGTATGAGAACGTTCTGCTGGTGTCGGTCGCCGTGATCAGTGCAAGTATCGTGATCCCGCTCGCGCTTGGCGGGGAGGGCGCTGTATTGCTGTACGTGGGTGCCGGGTTGGGCGCCGTGGCTGCGCTGGCTGTGCTCGCTCCGCCGGTATTGCAGCGCATCGTGAGTTGCGCGGCGCGGCTGGCGAACAAGCCTCCCATCGCGCGCGAATACTTCCTCTCGGGACGCGGCATCGCGATGGCCGCCGCGATCGCAGCCGTTGGCGTGCTCTTCAACGGCGCCGCCTTTGCGTTCGTACTGGGCGCTTTTACACACCTCGACGCGCGCGAGTGGCTGGCGAGCGCGGCGATCTTCAATCTCGCCGGGGCGATCGGTGTAGCTGTGCTGCCAGTGCCCAGCGGCCTCGGCGTACGCGAAGCGATCCTGATCGGGCTGCTTCAGCTCTTTGTACCCATCGAAGTCGCCGCCGCCTCGGCCGTGCTAATGCGCCTGGGCGGCATCGCCGTGGACGTGCTCTTCGGGTTGGCAGGTGCCGCTGTGTTCGCCTGGAGACAGCGGGAGCCTGCGATGGCGGACCGGGTGGCGCAACGGCGCCCCAGCACGCCGTAAGGCGTTTGACGATCGACAATACCCCTGCCTCTGCTAGAATGTCGGCGCGGCGTACCGCCCAAGAGCGCATGAGCGCACCTCCCGACGAACGAGAGCTGATGGAACGGAGTCGCCGCGGCGACCTGGAATCCTTCAATTGTCTCGTCGTCGCATATCAGAGCCGTGTCTATAGCCTCTGCCTGCGCATGCTCGGGTCGCCGGAGTCGGCGGATGACGCCACCCAAGAGGCGTTCATCGCCGCCTACCGAAGCATCGGGAAGCTGCGCGGGGCGCTGCGGCCGTGGCTCCTGCGCATCGCCTCCAACGCCTGCATCGATGAGCTGCGCCGCCGGAAGCGCCAGTCGAGCGTCTCGCTCGATGTGCCGACGACCGATCCCGAACGCGAGCACGCGCTCGATCCGCCGGACGCCTCATCCGAACGCCCTGAGTCGGTCGCTCTTCAGGATGAGCTTTCCCGGGCCCTCCAGGCGGAGTTGCTCCGCCTGCCGTCTGAGCAGAGGCTCGCCGTGATCCTGTGCGACGTCGAAGGCTTTAGCTACGACGAGATCGCCGAGAGCATGGGTTGCTCCGTCGGGACCGTCAAGTCACGGATCAGCCGGGGGCGGGCGCGCCTCCGTGAACAGTTGCGGGAACGGCCGGAACTTTTCGGCGACAAGGTTCGTCATACAGAGTGAGACTGGAAGTGAGACGGATATGTTCTGGCGACGCCATCCCGTAAGCGACGAACAGCTGAGCGCCTATCTGGACGAACAGCTTGTGGCGGCGGCGGGCGCGCGTGTTCAGGCGCACGTCGAGTCGTGCGCTTCCTGCCGCCAAACGCTTGATGAGCTCCGGGCCATGCGGAGCGCCCTGCGTTCGCTTCCCAGCGTGGCCGCGCCGCGCTCCTACACGCTGCGCGAGGCGGACGTGCAAACCCCGGCATATGTCCAGCCCGGCTGGCCTTCCCGCACTATGCCAGCGCTGAGCGGGCTGACCGCGGCCGCGCTCGTCGCCTTCGTCGTGCTCGTGGGCGTCGATATCAGCGACCAGGGTTCGGGCGGCGCTCGTGAGGGAAGCCCTGCGACTACGGCCTATGATGCGGCGGAGTCGGTGCCGCCGGTAGAACATGACGCGCCCGCATCTCCAGGGAAGGTCGCTGCTGATGTGGACCAGGGCAAGGATGCCAACCAGACGACATCGGACGGGGAAGCATCATCGGACGACGATGCGACCGGCGGAGAGTTCACAGCCGGAGAAGTAGCACCGCAAGGCACAACTCCTTGCCCGGCGAAGGCGGACTGCCCGGTAGCGAGCGGCGCGGATATTTGCCTCGCCAAAGGCGAATGCCCAAACAGGAATGCTGATGGCACGCCGGCGGCGCTGTCACCGGCGGGACTGCCGCCGTCTCAACCGTCGCCTAGCCCCACCAGCGGTTCAACGCCTGTTGTCGAAGCGCCGCAGAACGCCGAGAGCGAGAGCAATGACGATACACGCTGGCGAGCGGCTGAAACGGGCACCGCGGCCGTGGCGCTGCTGGGCCTGAGTTCGCTGGCTTTCGTCTGGTGGCGGCGCCGGGCGTAGCTCAGCGGAACGCCGGCAACACTTCTCTACCGTAGAACTCGATGACGCGCCGTTGATCGCTTTGGGGCGAGTGGATGTACACGCGCGTCGCGCCGAGGCGCGCAACCTCGGCTATCGCCGTGATGTGCTTCTGGGGATCGGCGCTCACGAGCCAGCTCTGGATGACGCGCTCCAGTGGTGTGCGCTCCTCGGCGATGCGCTGGATCTCGCGCGGGTCGGAGTTGCCGATGATCTCACCGAATATCGGTAGAAAGCGCCAGAGGCGCGCGCCGGCCAGGGCCTCCTCTTGGTCGCCCACGACGACATACAGCTCGACGATACGCTCTAGCGCGGATGAGTCTTTCCCAGCGTCGCTGGCACCGGCCTCGAACGCCTGCAGCACGTCGGGTCGACCGTGGGTAACAGCGTCGGTGATCCAGCCTTCGCCCTCGGCGCCGGCGATGCGCGCGCTGCGCGGCCCGGACGCCGCGATGTAGATCGGGACGGCTTCGCCGGGCAGGTCGTAGATGCGCGCGTTGCGGACGCGGAAGTAGCGACCCTCGAAATCGACCCAGTCGCCGGTCCACAGCCGCCGGATCAGCCGGATCGCTTCGATGAGGCGCTTGGCGCGCTCCCTATATGGCCCCCAGCCGCCTCCGGCTGATGCTTCGTTGAGCGCCTCGCCGGTGCCGACGCCAAGCGCGACGCGTCCGGGGTAGAGCGCGCCCAGCGATGCGAATCCGTGCGCCACCTGCGCCGGATGCACGCGGTACGTGGGGCAGGTAATGCTGGTGGTGAGATGGAGGCGCTCAGTACGCTGGCCGGCCGCCGCGAGCGCTAACCAGGCGTGCGTGGCGTGGCCCTGATTGTCCTGCCAGGGCAGGAAGTGGTCACTCACGCTGAGGCCGTCGAAACCGGCAGTCTCAGCGGCGACGGCGATGTCCACGATCTCGCCAGGCGCGAACTGTTCGCCTGCGGCGTGAATGCCGATGAACGGTCGATGCGACTGCTGGCTCACAAGCGCGACTCCTCGTAGCAGCCTACCCGAAGCGATGACCGGCGTCATCCGCGGTTTCTACAGAGAGCCGGAGCCTGGTCGATGATGTAGGTGAGTTCCCCATCCATGGGGCCAACTTTGGAGGTACGTTGTGCGCAACGCGGTTTTGGCTCTCATCGTATTCATGGTTGCCGCCGGGCTGCTTGCCTGGCAGGCGCCACTTCAGCCGGGCCTCGCGCAAGGCAGCACTCCCATTGTCGATCGGACGGAGATACCTGCCTCGACGGACGAGCAATTCGCCACGCGCCAGATCGTCGTTCGCCTCGAGGGCAACGCTTCAAGCGCTGCCGTCGAGAGCCTGAACGACCGATTCGGGGCGACGACGATCGAGGTAGAGCCGCGCTCCGGCCTGCGTCGCATCGCTCTGCCGCAAGGTGTCGACATCGATGACGCCATCGCTGCGTACGAAGCAGACCCGCGTGTGACTGAGGCCAGCCGGAGCCGTGTCATGCGGGCTACGGGCGGGCCGAACGACTCGAACTACTCCTACCAATGGAACATGCACGACACGGTCGGCGGTGTCTGGGCGAAGAGCGCCTGGAACATCGCGACGAGCGGAGGTAACGGAGTCGTCGTCGCTGTGATCGATACCGGCGTGGCTTATGAGAGTCATACCGGGCCAGGCG
>JBAROU010000231.1:0-3469 GCA_049642385.1 Dehalococcoidia bacterium
ACCCACAGCGGGACGCGACGATCGCGGAGCAGCGCCCAGGCCAGCCGGGCCTTGGCCCGCCAAGGAAGTCGACCGATGCGACCGGCCAGCGCCTTCGCATCGCTGTCCAGCATCTGCACGAGTCGCCAGCCAGCCAGGCCGACGAGAAGGACTGTCGCAGCAGCGAACCCGACGAGCCAGGGCCAATGCGCGTCCATTGAGCGCCAGTATATTGATTCACGAGAGATCGCGAAGGAGCGTCCAGGCGAGCCGGTTAGGCGCTGGGGCCGCCAAGCCAGCGGAAGTACTGGCCAAGGTCAGGCAAGATAGCTCCCGCCTCGAAGACGAAGATGAGGCCAACGACAAGGCTAAAGACGGCGGCGAAGAGGCCCGCGCCCACGTAGACAAGCTTGCGCCTGCGCGACGAGACGAAACCAGCTGTCGACGTCACGGTGACAAACGTGTTGGAGATCAAGAGCCCGACGACGAAGAAGAGCAGCGCGGTGACGCCGAGCGCCTTCGTGCTGGCGCCGACGGCAGTAGCGATGATCAGCACCTGCGTGCCGGTCTCGGCGCCGATTCCATGAATGAACCCCACCGTGTACGCCGTCTTCGGGCCGTATTGATCGACGCCGTGTTCGTCGTGGGCGTGCGCGTGGGGATGCCCGCTGCCGATGCGCAATCTAAGCCAGCGAACGGCGTTACGCGCGCCAGCAAAGACGAGCATCCAGCGACTGCGCAGACGGAACTCTTCCCCGCCGCGGAAGTAGCGGTACAGCGAGTAGAAGAGATAGGCGGAAAGGAACACGAGCGTGATGCCAACGACGCGCTCCATAATGGGATCGATCCACGCGGGCATGAAGCCGGACGCGAGAATGGCGACCAACCCCAGGATCGTGACGACGGTTCCGTGACCGAGCGCATACAACGAGCCAAGGAACATAGCACGCCGGTGACCGCGGAACAGCGGCTCAGCTCGGCCGGTAGGCGGATGCGCGGTGAGGACAGCGGCATGCGCGCCACCAGCGATCGGGCGGCGGCGAGAAAGCTCCGCAGCGACGTGATCGCTTTCGTCGGTCAGTTGGAGACCCAGCTCCCTGACGAGCCAACCTTCGCTCGGCTCCTGGGTGGCGGCAGTGGTGCTGGTGATATCGGTAATAGCAGCGATGTGATCCCAGTCGATGCCATGGCGGAGACCAAGCGCCAGCGCGCCGCCCAGCACGCCAGCCGTGCCACCGATGCCTATCGCTAGGAAGCCGAGTTCCATTATTCTTCCTCACCGCTGTCTTCGTTCTGCTGACATTTCGCGCAGAGGCCGAAGATGGCGAAGTGATCGATATCTGGTCTGAAGCCGGACTCGGCCATAATCTCCGCGCCCAGGTTTTCCAAGTACTGATCGTCGAGCGAGGCGACGGCGTCGCACGACCGGCAGATCAGGTGGTGGTGGCGCTTCTGCTGTCGCACCCACTCGTACATCGTGTCGCCCGACCCCATATCAGTCTCGGACACGAGGCGCAGCTCTTTGAGCACGGCGAGTGTGCGGTAGACAGTCGAAATGTCGACGTAGGGATAATCGAGGCGCACCTGGTCCAAGATGTCGTTGGCCGTGAGGTGGCCATCGGCATGGCGGACGGAGGAGAGGATCATGAGTCGCTGCGGCGTCGCCTTGTGGCCCGCCTCGCGCAGCACCTGTACGGTTTCGGTCTCACAGCTCAATTGCTTGCTCCTGCAACTAGTTGCAATTACATTCTACGGCAGCTGCGGCTCGATGTCAACGGTCTGCGACGGAGACCGTAGGCGCGCGGCGCGATACAATTGCCCATCGAAGGGAAGCGCACGACTGATGACGGCAGCCGGTTCCACTAGATGACCGACGCGGAAGAGGCGCTTCACTCTCCTTCAGCGGCGGCGGCGACAAACGGCAGCCCATCTCGCTCACTCGTCGGAGGCTTCGTCAAGAACGTTCGCGAGTTGTGGAGCGAACACCCTCGCTTCGTCACCTCCGCCGCTATCGTCCTATTGATCAACTTCGTCCTGCTCGGCGCCTACCTGTGGAGCCGGGGCGGCCAAACCACCCACGTCCGGCTGGAGGCGAACGGCGACACGTTCTCGGCGTACGTCGATGGTCGGCTGATGGTGGAAAGCCAGTTTCTGGGCGCGCCAGAGCGGGGCGGCATCATGCTCGGCATCGGCGGCCCGCGCGACATCGTCCCGACGCGCCCGCACCCGCGCGGCATCGACTCCGTGCGCGTGACCGACCTCGAAACGGGCAAGGTGCTGTTCGAGGACGACTTTACGGACGGGCCGAGCGCCAAGTGGGACGTCACGCCCGACGTGTTCACGAACGATGACGGCGTGCTGGGAGCCACGCAGCGCGGGACGCTGACGATGTTCGACCCTTCGTGGCGCAACTACGCCCTGGACGTGACCTATAGGAACATCGCGGTCGGCGATATGATGGTGCGGGCTTCAGGAGCGGACGCGGGGGTCTTCTACGCGTTCCGGCCGTTCCGCCACTTCGACAACGCGCTCGGCTTTCGGGCGCCGGGAGCTGGCCAGACGGTGACCGGGCCGCTGCTCCGGATGAGCAGCGTCGAGACAGTGAAATCGATTGTCGCGATGGCGCTGCACCCCTACCCGTTCGCGCTCGAGGTCCTCGCGGTGGGCATGGTCGCCGTGGGCGCGCTCCAGTTCGTGAGCTTCAAGCGCATCCGGCTGCGATTGCCAGCGCCGCCGCCAGACCTGCCCTGGCTTGCGATCGCCGTGATCTCAGGTAGCACGTTCGGTGTGCTGCTGTTCCTGATAACCGTCTACGGAAAGAACCTGCCGCACGTGCCGGACGCCGTCTCGTACATCTTCCAGGCGAAGGTACTCGCTTCGGGACGGCTGTCGGTCTCACCGCCTCCGATACCGGAGGTGTTCGACTTCTTCTCACCACCGTTCATCGTGCGCCATGGCGACAAGTGGGCGAGCATCTACCCGTTCGCCCACCCGCTGGCGCTCGCCATCGGCGAGCGCGTCGGGGCGATGTGGCTGATCCCTCCGCTGATCGGCGCATCCACGGTAGGGCTGCTGTTCATCCTTGGTAAGAAGATTTACAACACGCGGGTGGGGTTGCTCGCCGCGATCATGCTGGCGAGCTCGCCGTTCTTCCTGATGACCGGCAGCAACTTCATGTCGCACAACACCGCGGCGTTCTACCTCGTCGCCTCGCTCCTGTTTCTTGCCTACATCGATAAACGTCCGGTCTTATTCGGCGTCCTTTCGGGCGTGTTCTTCGGTCTTGTCTTCAACACCCGGCCGTTGACCTCGCTCGCGCTGATGCCGCCGTTCGCCGCCTACCTCGCGAGCCTGATGGCGGCGCAACGACAACGGCCGCTGGGCGCGCAACAGGTGGCAGCGTTCCTCGCGGGCGGACTGCTGATGCTGGGCGCGTACTGGCTTTACAACTGGGGCACGACAGGAGATCCGTTCGCGAACGGCTATCAGG
>JBAROU010000233.1:0-3177 GCA_049642385.1 Dehalococcoidia bacterium
CTCCGCTTTGTGCGCGCGTACGTCGCGCCTGCTAGTTGTCGGCCAGCAGTATTACACCGGCGCGCCCGTGACGAAGAGCAGGCCGCGCCCAAGCACCTCGCCGACGAACACCGTGCCGACGGCGATATAAAGGAGACCGGTGGCGGACATCATCGCCCGTTCACGGCTGGACTGCCACGCCATGTAGGCGAGCGCGAGCGGGAAGAGCATCCCAACGCCCACGCGCAGCCAGAACGCCGGGTTCGAACCAAGACTGCCCGCCAGGATCGCCGACGTATCGGGCGCGTCGGCCCCGGGCACCGAGGCGTTCAGGATTAGCAACACCGCCTGCATGGCGAGCACAACGAACAAGACAAACGTCAGCTCCTGGAGCGGCTGCGCGGGCAGCTTGGGCGAGACGAGGTACCAGTGGCCCAGGATCATCGCCTCGCTGACGAGGCCGAGCGCGAGCGTGCCGACGAGCAGGCTGAGCAGCGTGCCTTCGAAGCTCCAGGTCGGTGGGCTCACCTGGTACGCCAGAAGCCCCAGCCCAACGACGCCCACGGCCGCCACGACGGCGCCCGCCCGCAGCGACAGCTCGCGCTGCCCGCCGAGCACGAGCCAGGCGTAGGGTAGCGTCAGCAGCGCGAACGCGATGAACGCGCCTCGCACGGGGCCGAAGAGGCCGTCCGCGAGCTGATACCCCTCGAGTTCGCTGCCGCTTGCGTTGAACGCGGCGAGCACGGTCATCGCCGCTCCGGCGACAACAATGACGGCTGAAAGCTTGACGAAGCCAGCGACGACCATACCGCGCGCGTCGGCGATCAGGACTGCGATCAGGCTGCCGACGCTGAACTCCGCCAGGATCAGCAGGACGGTCTGTGGTAGTGCGTCCAGGTTCATGCACGTTGATGGTAGGCGCTTGTGAACGAGGGTGCAACGATTCGCGATCTGGGTCATGGCGCGCAAGCGTCTTCGCTGTGCTGAGCATGACGGACGGCTAAACGCCCGCGCGCACCACCTCGCCCAGACGCTGCCAGTCAGCGATCTGCGTCTCGTGCGGGCGCGTGAGCGTCGACTGGATGCTGGGGTGGTACATCGGCACCAGCGTGCGGCCCGCCCGCCCCGGCGGGCAGGCCCACGCAAGCGGTTGCGCTACGTCGCGCGCGAGCACGGCATCGTGCGGCTCGATGTGGCGGAGCGCTTCGAGCGCGACACCGCCCAGCGCAACGACGACGGGCGCGCGGACAAACCGGAGCTGCGCAGCCAGGAAGCCCTGGCAGGCGGCGACTTCGCGCGCGCTGGGGCGGCGGTTGCTGCCCTTCGCGGAGAGCGGGTTGCAGAGCACGGCGTTGGTGATGAAGACGCGCTCGCGGACGAGCCCCGCCTCGGCCAGGAACGCGTGGAATCGCCGCCCGGTGACATCGGAGGTCATCGGAACGCCCGTGCGAGCGGCCCCCAGCCGGCCAGGCGCCTCAGCGATAAAGAGCACGTCCGCGTCGAGCGGGCCGCTCACGTCGCCCAGGATGTGGACGTGGTTCATCGACGAACATGTGTAGCACGTGCGTACACGTCGGCAGAGTGTGGCGAAGTCGGTGCTCACGGCCATCGGATGTCATGGTACAATGGCGCCGATCCACCATGCGGTACGTGCCCGAACACGATGAGTCGCGCCCGGACGGGCGCTGGCTGCTGAAGGCGCTACGCGAGGCAGCCCACGAGCTGGAGTCGCAGCTCTGGGGGCTCGACGAGGACGACCTGCGCCGGCGGCCGTCCGACGACGCGTGGTGCCTCAAAGAGGTCGCCGCGCACCTGCGCGACTGTGAGGAGTACTTCCTCGAAACCCTCGAACTCATCGCGTACCGGGACGAGCCGCGCCTTGAGGCGTTCGACGCGGACGGGCTGGTGCTCGACCGTGACTATCGGGAGACCGACCTGTACGAAGCGCTCGAGCGTTTCGAGTACCTGCGCCACCGAACGGTGAACTTGCTCTGGAGCCTGGAGGGCGAGGGCTGGGAGCGCGCGGGCGTCCACCCGTATCGGGGGCCGGTGAGCATCGCGCAGTTCGCGCGTGAGCAGAACGAGCACGACCTCGAGCATCTGTGGCAGGCGCGCCGCCTGCGCGAAACGCTCGAACAGCCCGCCGCGACGTCGCTGTAGGGGCTAAGAGGCTGGCGGCAAGCTGTAACCCAGCAGTACCGAGGTAAAAATCTTGGTCGCGGACGACGAGCGCAATCTCTTTCTCAAGATCTCACAGACAGCCAAATCTGTTCCATATCAGCAGATTCGCCTTCTCCGTGAGGCTGACTTCGACAGATTCCTCAGAGACCAAGATATCCGGCTTAGCTCCGCTATTTCGCTAATGCGGCGCAGCGGGTTCATTGCGCCAGTGCTGGTTCAGGGAGAGGTTTCAGCCAGGGAGCGAAAAACTGGTCGACTCAGCAGCCTTGGTGAAATGGATGGTGAGTCGGTCTTTGCCGAGTTGCCCTTGAGAATCACTAGGCACAGAAGCAAGACATGGGTGCGAGACAGACGAGCGAAATATCACCCTTTCCAAATATGGCTCGTGCTTCGTTTTCAGGAGTATTTGCAATCGCAAATCAATGCTATGGCTCTCCTTGTCGGCGGTGATAGGAACATGAGAATGGTCACTCGACATGCCGAGGAATCGTGGCGACGCTTGAGAGAGTATCGCCAATCGGATGAATACACCTCCTTCTTGAAGCTAATGGTACTGCTCATTTCAATCGAGCCTCTCGTAGTCCCCTCGATCCGCTCACGCTTATCTCTCCCACCTGGTGGCTTGGAAGCGTATCGTGCATGGAGCAAACAACAGAATGGGCGCTCGCTTCTCCGGCGCTCTGGTCTAAAGCTGTCAGATGTGAAGGAATGGCATCAACGGATTGCTTCACATGCTTCGTCAATCGATCCAAATGAGCGCTGGTTCGATCTCATGCGAAACGCGAGCTTTGATGCCCGGATGCGCTTGAAAGGTCGCGCACTCTTAGCTCACACACTCTACGAGATGGCGGAGATGTTGCGCAGATTTGCTGAAGGCTGGCTGAACAAGGAATGGCTTGAGGAGAACGATACTCGACATGGTCCTTATGGTAGACGGGTTAAGGAGAACTTGTACGGCGAGCCGCGCATCGCGGATGGCGAGCCGAAGGTAATGACCAACATCATTCGCCACTTTGG
>JBAROU010000241.1:0-15094 GCA_049642385.1 Dehalococcoidia bacterium
TCGGCGCCGCGCGCAACCCGCACCGAACGCACCGACTCAGGCCCAGCGTTCTCGCCGGCGTGGGGTGCGGCGCGCAGCCCGCGGCGGCGCGCTTCGGCAAACACATCGACGAAGGGGTCGTTCGTAAAACCCTCCTCCGGCCCGCCCAGGCCGACACCGACGAAGCCAGGTAATTCCATGACCACGTCCAGCGCGGGCAACGCTAGCTCAGTTGGCATGAGACGGCCCAACCCAAGCACGAGGCGCACGGTCACGTCGCGCTGCTTTGCCGCCTCCTCCGCCGCCTCCGCGATGCGGTGGCGGGCGCCCCGTGTCGGCGCCGGGCTGATCTCGAGCTCGGCGTAGCGCACGCCAGCGCGCGCGGCGTCCTCACAGTACTCGCGCACGAGCCGCGTATAATCGCCGCGCTTCGTCATCACCTGAGTCGCCACTTGATACAGCTGAACGAAGCTGTTCAGGTCATCGAAGGCGTGCGAGAGCGATATGCCGTCTCGCGCGCAGAACTCTTCGAGCGTGGCAGGGCGCACCGTGCCTTCGAGGTGCACGTGCACCTCGGCTTTCGGGAGGGCCGCGAGGTCATTCAGGACGGACACGTTAGCCGCGTGACAAGCCCAAACCGCGCGTGGCGATGATGCTGCGCTGGACTTCGCTCGTGCCGGCGGCGATGGTACTGGCGACGGCGGTCAGATATGCGCGCTCCAGGCGGCCCTTGAGCGGCGCCCACTTGGAGCCCGTCTCGAGGGCGCCATACATACCGAGCAACTGCAAGCCGGTGTGGGCGAGGCGCTGGCTCAACTCCGAGCCGAACAGCTTGCTGATCGACGCCTCGTAGTTGGGGATGACGCCCTGCGACTGCATCCACGGGATGCGATAGGCGATGTAGGTGCCGGTCGCCACCTCGACCGCGCGGTCGGCGAGGCGTATGCGCAGCGCCGGGTTGCGTCGCGCGCTTTCGGGCTGCTCCTGCACGTACGAGACGAGGCGCTCCAGCGTGCGTCGGCCGCCGGCGTACGCCTGGATGCCGGAGCGTTCGAAGTCGAGCGCGACGGCGACATGGTACCAGCCTCGGTTCAGCTCGCCAACGAGGTTTTCTTTCGGGATGCGCACGTTGTCGAAGAACACTTCGTTGAAGCCGCGCTGGCCGGCGATGTTGATCAGCGGCCGGATGGTAATGCCGGGCGCGTCCATGGGCACGACGAAGGTGCTGACCCCCTTGTGCTTGGGCGCCTCGGGGTCGGTGCGCGCGGCGAGCCAGCCCCAGTTCGATCGGTCGGCGATCGAGGTCCAGATCTTCTGGCCGTTGATCACAAAGTCGTCGCCATCCTCCACGGCGCGCGTCTGGAGCGACGCGAGGTCGGAGCCGGCTTCCGGTTCGGAGTAAAGGGTACACCAGATGTCTTCGCCGGAGGTGATGCGTGGCAGGTAGCGCTGCTTCTGGTCGTCCGTGCCGTAAAGCATGATCGCCGGGCCGACCCAGGCGACACCCATGCCACCGCCGCCGGGCGCGGCCTGGTAGGCCATTTCCTCGTTGTAGACGAGCTGCTGCATGTGGGGGGCGTTCAAGCCGCCGTACTCCTTGGGCCAGGCCATCGCCAGCCACCTGCGCTCGGCGAGCTTCTTGGTCACGCGACGGTTGAGCTCCCACGTCGAACCGCGGTCGCCTTCGTCGCCCTCGGACGCGCCGTAGGGGTCGGCGCCGTCCCAGTTGGCGGGCAGCTCCTCGCGCAGGAACGAACGCACCTCCTCGCGGAAGGCTTCGTCTTCGGGCTTGAAGTGAAAATCCACGTCCGGCTCCTTTCAGGAGGTCATGAAAACTGTTGGAGCGAGCTCCGTGGCACCCATGCGACGGGCGACGCTCTCGAACACCTCGTAGTCCTGCGCGCCGGTGATAGGAAACCGTCGCTCGCCGTCCTCGAAAATGAACGTCGGGGTGCCGGTGTAGCCTTGCTGGCGCGACTCGTCCGTGCGCTCGTCGACGAGGGCCGCGTAGCGTCGCGACTCCAGCGCTTCACGCAGCTCGTCGGCGTCGACGCCACACGACGCGCCGAGTTCAGACAGCACGTCGAGGTCGCTGATGTCGCGGCCATGGGTGAAGTAGGCCAAGAACAGCGCGTGGTGAAAGGGATCGAACGCGCCCTGTTCGCGGGCGAACTCCGCCGCTTCGAGCGCGCGATGCGAGTTCGGCACGCGCTCCGGCAGCTCGAACGGGAGGCCGGCGTCCGCAGCGAGCGGGCGGAAGCGCTCGTAATATGCCGCCGCGACGCCGCCCATCGGCTTGCCCTCGGGTGGGATCTCCGGGTGTATCTCGAACGGCTGCCACTGAACATTGAGCGCGAAGTTGCGCTGGAGACGCTCGATGCGCGCCATGCCGACGTAGCACCACGGGCAGATGTAGTTGGAGATGACGGTGACGCGCACGCGAGCGTCAGACATGGCGGGGGTATGATAGCAGATGGACGGGAGCTAGAGCGCCTGGGTGACCTCTACTTCGTAGTCGAGCAGTTCGGCGTCCAGGCGGGAGGCGCGGATGAAGGCGACGACGCGCTCGAGCTGCTCATGCGCGTGGCGGCTGTCGTTCGAGACGCAGGTGATGCCGAGCGTGGCGATCTGCCAGCGGTCGTTGTCGTCCACCTCCGCGACCGCGACGTTGAACTTGTTGCGTACACGCGTCGTAAGTGACCGCAGCACCTGGCGCTTGCCCTTGAGCGAGCCGTTCTCCGGTAGGCGCAGCACCACGCGACATACGCCGACGGTCATCGATGACATGAGATTGGTGACCTAGGAACGTTCGGCGTCGGCGGCCGCCTCGACGCTTTCAGGTTCATCGTCCGCGTCGGCCTGAAGGTCGTCGGCGCGCTCAGACTCACTGTCTTCGTCAGCCAGAACGTCGTCGTCGCTTGCGGGCTCACCGTCTTCGTTGGCCAGAACGCCGTCGCTTTCTGCTTCGGCGAGGGCGGCCAGCTGCGCTTCATCGAGGGGGAGCGCTGGCAGGTCTTCGGCGCGCTGGAGGCCGAAGTATTCGAGAAAACGCACGCTGGTGGCGAGCAGCACCGCCCGACCCGGCCCGGGCGCGCGCCCGGCCTCCTCGATTAGCTCGCGAGCGAGGAGCGTGGCGACAGAGTGGTCAGAGTTCACGCCGCGAACGGACTCGATGGTGCCGCGCGTGACCGGCTGGCGATAGGCGATGATGGCGAGCGTCTCGAGTGAAGCGCGGGACAGGCGGCCGTGGTCGACCTCAAGGAAGTGCTCGATGTATGGTGCGGCGTCCGGCACAGTCGCGAGCTGCACCTTGTCGCCGAGGCGCTGGACGAAGAGGCCGCGCCCGTTCGTCGAATCGATCAGCGTTTCGACCGCCTTCTCGATGCCCTGCCGCGGCACGTTGAAGCTCTTCGCGAGCGTGCCGATATCCTGGGGCTCCTGCGCGACGAAGAGCAGGCTTTCGATCAGCGCCGGCAGCCGCTCAGGGGGCGGCCGGTCGATCGTCTTCTGTGGTTGTTTGGCTTGCTTCATGACTCGATTCTGTAGTGGCGGCGGGGGCGCTGTACGCGGGTGGCTGGGCGCTCGCCGGCGGCGCTAACGGGTCATCCGGCATAGAAGCGGGTGGGCTCTTGGCAACACGCAGCTCTCGGTAGTGGACCTGCGCGCTGGGCGGTCGGGTGACGGCGACGCCGATGCGGTGGGCCAGCAGTTCGCTGGCGCGGTTGCACGCCGATTCGACGGTGGCGGCGAGATCGGCCTCCGGCCCGACGTGCAGCTCGAGGCTCACCTCCGCTTTTTCGCCGCGCGCGAGGACGTTCGCCTGGATGTCTTCCAGCTCAGGCATCTGGCGCAGCTCCGCCTCGATCAGGTGGGCGACCTCCTCCGTCGGGATGCGGGCGTCACTGGAGCCGGCGTTCGATACCTTGAGGCTGCCGCCCTCGGGCGGCGCGACCTCCGCGATGACGATGATCACCGCAAGCAGAGCGAGGATGACGCATCCGAGGGTGATCACCATCTTTGCCGGGGAATCGTTATGGTCCTGCAGGTAGCCGGCGAGGTCTGCGATGCGCTTAATGCTCTCGTCGGGCGCGCCCCAAGCGAGCAGGATGACAATGATAAGGACGAAGATCCAGAGAAGGGCCGCCCCGATGATCAGAATGCGGTTCGTCAGATCCATCCAGCGAACCTCTCGGACGGCGAGATGACCGCCTTGGGTATCGGACGCGATACGTCGCGTGTGCGGTCTGGGCCCCGAACGCTATCGATCACAGTTCGCAGCCATCATACCGTATCTCGCGGGGGTGTCAACGCACGCGCCCGGGGGCATCACCGGCCAAACAGGCTTCGTTGACAGACCGTTCAAGCCCTATACTGAATCGCTTTCGCGAGTGAGGCGTTATTCTGACGATGGTTTCGCTTGGACAGGTCCGCCGGGGGTGGGAACGCATCCGCCCTTTCCCACTGCCACGCTATGCCTCAGGTACGCCGATCATCGGCGCTGACCAGCAGCCCAGGCTGGTCCAGTTCCCGAACGCGATGACGTTCGCGGCGGCAGCGACATCCGGCGAGGCTAATCAGTTCGTCGCGAGCATCATGGAGAAGCTGAGCCCCAGCGCGACGGCCGAGGGGCAGTACGCCTACTACCGCCTATCGCAAGGGCAGTTCGGGGAGTACTGGCGCTATGCCGACCTGCCGACGGCGCTCTGGGCGGCCGCGACGCTGATCGACCCGACCAGCTACCTCGAGATCGGCGTACGGCGGGGTCGGAGCGCCGCTGTGCTGGCTGCGATTCGGCCCGACTGCGCGATCTACGGCTTCGACCTCTGGGTTGACGATTATGCGGGCGACCCGAATCCTGGGCCGGACTTTGTACGCGAGGAGCTGCGTAAGGTTGGGCATCGAGGAAGCGTGGAGCTGGTTTCGGGTGATAGCAAGGACACTGTGCCGGCATTCCTGCGCGAGCACCCCACCCTATACTTCGACGTCATTACGGTCGACGGCGACCACTCGCTCATCGGCGCGGCAACGGACATCGCGAACGCGCTGCCGCGACTCAAGGTCGGAGGCATCCTGCTGTTCGACGATATCGCCCGGGCGCGAATCCTGAAGCGAGTCTGGGCAAAGGCAGTGAAACGAGATAGCCGCTTCGTAACGTGGGAGTTTACCGACGTTGGTTACGGCATCGGAGCGGCGATCCGCATCGGCGACAAGCCGCTGCTCGTGGCGATGCGTCCGCGCTAGCCGTCGACAGCGTCAGGAGCGGCCGGACAGCTTCTGCGCGGCGCGACCGCAGGCGGTGAAGCCACAGACTGGGCAGCAGGCACAGCCTTCGCCGTAGACCAGAGGGCCTCCGCAGTCGGGGCAACGATGTCGCTTCATCGCTCTCTCCTCTCGTACATGTGTTCTTTTCTAGTGGCATGGTAATAGAACGGGCGTTCTTTGTCAAGCCTCATTTGGGAAGCTTGCGGGCTAAGAAGTTAGAGGTTGGAGGCTGAAGCGCGGCTGGAAGCCGGAGGCTAGGCGAATTCGGCTGCTAGGAGGGGCCGGTGGTGAGGTTTGAGGCGAAAGGGCCGGGCCTGATGGCTGCCTGCTGACCGTTAGGAGGAAAACCAGTCGACGAGCTGGCGCGCCTTGGCGGCCACCCACTCGATACGCTCGCGGTCGATGAGGAGCAGCGAGCCGACGAGGAAGATACCGAGTCCGAACTCTGCCACGGGCTTAGGATACCACGCTAGCGGCCCGCCTTGGCCAACTCCGGCCGGCCGGACCAGCGCCAGGCGAGGTTGGTGCGGCTGACGCCCATGAGCGCGCCGTGCAGCGATGCGGGATGGATGAACAAGCCGTCCTGGTTGTCGCTGCGGCCGGCGTAGCGCGCACCGCGCCGTTCGAGGCGCTGCGCGATTGCAGCGACATCGTCCGTCTCCACGTAGCACATGTAGAGCGACTGGCCGCGCTTCGTGGCGAAACGCCCCATTGCTTTCGATGGTTCGGTGATCTGCGACAACTCGATCCGGTCGAGACGCGCGGGCGGGTCGAACAGGAGGAGCTGGCCGGTGTAGCCGTACTGGTCGCTCGCGATCGGAGAGAAGCGGCCGGCGTCGAGGTCGAACGTTTCGGCGTAGAAGCGCGCGGCCGCCTCGTGGTCATCGATGACGTTGGTTACCTCGTAGAGCCAGGTGATCAGGCCAACGGGCAAGCGTTCCTTGCGCTCGCTAATCACCATGCGCAGGCCAGGCGTCTGATCCGCCTCGATGTGCACCTGGCCAGCTTCCTCGCGCCAGGCGACGCCGCGCGCCGTGAGCCGTTCGCTGAGTCCCGATACGTTCTGGACGGAGAAGCCAGCGGAGAACAGCCCTTCGGCCCAGCGCTCGAGGTACGACTGCACAGGGCCGTCGCCTTTGGGTTCGAGCAGCTCGAACTCGCTGACGCCCGCCTGCACGACGGAGCGTCGGGCGTTGAGCAGGGCGCTCTCGTCCTCGCGCACCTTCTCGGCACCGAGCACCTCGTGGAACGTGGCTTCGGCTTCGGCGCGGCTGCGCACGGCGAGCTGAACGCGATCGACGTGGGTAAGCATGGATGGCCTCCTCTCAGCGCCCCAGCGTAGTCAGCGGGGGCGGCGCGCGTCAAGGGAAGCGGTCGTAACGGATACATGAGGTAAGCTGTGCGCATGGAATCCGAGGCCGAGCCGGCGGCCACAACACCGGAGGACACGGCACTCGATCCGCCGCGCGCCGCGCTGATCTACAAGAAGCTCCAAGACCGCATGCCGACCAGCCGGCGCGGGCGCATCGCGCTCGCGATCGTCGTCGGCGCGCTGGTGCTGGTGCCGTCGATTGGTCTGCTCATCCTGCCGTTCTGGGTCGACCTCAGCGACGACCGCTTCTCGACCTTCGGCTACGCGGGCGTGTTTCTCGCCAACCTGGCCAGCACGGCGACGGTGTTCATCCCTGTGCCGGGCCTCACCGCCACCGGCCAGACGTTGATTAACGAGCAGGGCGCGATCCTCAACCCCTTTCTGGTGGGGCTCCTGGGGGGGCTGGGCATGGCGCTGGGCGAGGTGACCGCATACGCGGCGGGGGCGGTCGGCTCAGAAGTAGCGAAGGAGGGCCAGCTGCAAGCGCCGCGCCCGATCCGGGGAGCGGTCGAGCGGGTGATCGGCTGGGTGGACTGGCTGATGGACCGCTACGCGTTCGCGACGCTGCTGGTGCTCGCAGCGATCCCGAACCCCACGTTCGAGTTCGCCGGCATCACGGCGGGCGCGGTGCGGATGAACTTCTGGCGCTTCATGTTGGCAGTGACCACCGGCAAGGTGATGCGCGGCATGCTGCTCGCCTACTTGGGCAATAAAGGTATCGAGATCCTGTTTTTCAAGTAGCGTTCTATGTCTTGGGCGCCAGCTCTTCGGGCGATGCTTTCTCCAGCTCGAAGGCTTTGTGAAGCGTGCGCACCGCCTTCTCGACATCGTTCCGGCCGACGATGCAGGTGATCCGGATCTCGCCGGTGGCGATCATGTCGATGTTGATGCCCGCGTCGGAGAGGGCGCGGAACATGCGCGAGGCATAGCCGGGCGCGGTCTGCATGCCGGTGCCGACGACGCTTACCTTGCCGAACGCGTCGTCGGCGAGCACCTCCGCAGCGCCCATCTCCTTCGCCACCCGTTCGACGATGGGGACGGCATTGCGCAGGTCGGCGCCGGAGACGGTGAACGTCAGGTCGGCGAGCTGCTCCACGCTGGTGTTCTGGACAATCGTGTCGACCGAGATGTGGTGCTCGGCGAGCGGCTCGAACAGCGTGGCAGCGATGCCGGGGCGGTCGGGCACGGCGCGCACGGTCACCTTCGCCACGTCCATGTCGTGGGCGATGCCACGCACCTTGTTGAACTCTTCCATCGTGACGCCTCCGTGGATCAGGGTACCAGGATCGTCGTTGAAGCTGGACGCGACCACGATCGGGATGCCGTAGACCGCACCCAGCTCGACGGCGCGCGGGTGGAGCACCTTCGCGCCGACAGCGGCCAGCTCAAGCATCTCGTCGTAGCTCACGTCGCGCAGCTTGCGGGCGGCCGGCTCGATGCGCGGGTCTGTGGAGTAGACGCCATCGACATCTGTATAGATCTCGCAGCGTTCAGCCTTGAGGGCGGCAGCGAGCGCGACGGCGGTCGTATCGGAGCCGCCGCGACCGAGCGTGGTGACGTCCAGCTCGTCCGTGATGCCCTGGAACCCGGCGACGATGACGACTCGGCCACGCTCGAGCTCCCGCCTCAGGCGCGCCGGGTCGAGCGAGAGGATGCGCGCGCGGCCATGCGCCATGTCGGTGCGCAGGCCGGCCTGGGCGCCCGAAAGGCTGACCGCGTCGACGCCCATGCCGTGGAGGGCCATCGCGAGCAGCGTCATCGAGACTGTCTCACCGGTGGAGAGGAGCAGGTCGAGCTCGCGCGCCTCTGGCTGGTCCGTCAACTCATTCGCCAGCTCTAGCAGGGCGTCGGTCGTGTCGCCCATCGCCGAAACGACGACGACGAGCCGGTCGCCGGCACGCGCGCGCGCCGCGACGCGATCCGCGACGTTGCGCAGGCGCCCGGCGTCCGCAACGGAGGTGCCGCCGTACTTCTGGACGATGAGGGACACAGGTAACCCCCTTCGTTGGCTTCACTGTAAGGTATCGGTTTGCCCGCAAGAAGCGCGAGGCGGGGCCGGGTTCCTTACGCGGCGCGCACCACCGTCGTGCGCGCCGCGAGGTCTCCGACGCGCTGGTTTTTGTCCGTTACGGCAACCGTTACCAGCCCAACAATGTACAGCACGGGCAGCGCATCAACGATGCGCAAGAGATTGCGGACGAGGACGGCGCCGAACGTATACGGCGTTCCGTCCAGCCGGGTTACCCGCAATCCGAGCAGCAGCTTGCCCGGCGTAGCGGCGAAGAGCGTCTCCGTGCCGATGTAATATGCGAACACGAGAAGTGTATACACGACGAACGGGCCGTTATAGAGACGAACGGAGAACTGCCCATCGTCCCCCTCTCCAAGGTCGCCAAACGCGGCTGCCATCAGCAGGAACAGAGCAGTGAGCGGTACGAGATCGAGCAGGGCTGCGACGATGCGCTGGCCCGTCACCCCATAGTCAAAGCTACTCGGAACACGGATTTCGGTCCGATCTGTCGTCATGTCTGGCCTCCTTGCTCAAACGATCCGCGCGCCTTCGTCGCTGGGCTGTGTAATCGTGCTGCGGCCGCTGTAGCCACGGGCGATGGCTGCCTGCTGCATGAGGCGCGCAATGCGCTCCGCGTTCGACGTGGCGAGCGCGGCAACGGTAGAGCCCGAACCTGAGAGGTAGGCGGCGTGCGCGCCGCCGTCTTTCGCGGCGGCGAAGATATCGCCCAGGGCGGTGAAAATCTCGCCGCGCCCCGGCTGGTGGATGCGGTCCTGCGTCGCCACGTCCAGCAGCTCCCAGCGTCCCTGCGCCAGCGCCGCCACGAGCAGCGCCGCGCGCCCGATGTTGAACACGGCGTCGTCGCGGGCGAGGCGTTTGGGCAAGCGCAGGCGGCTTTCGCGCGTGGGCATCTCGAAGTCGGGGACGAAGAGCACGACCTTCAGATCGCGCGGCAGCGGCACGGCGAGGCACTGCCAACGATCGTGGTCTCGGACGACGATCTCGAGCCCACCGAAGAGCGAGGGCGCCATGTTGTCGGCATGGCCTTCGAGCTGCGCGCCCAGCGTAAGCAGCTCCTCCGGCGAGAGCGGCCCGCCCATGAGCGCGTTCGCTGCGAGGAGTCCTGCAGCGCGTCCGGCGGCGCTGGCCCCGAGGCCGCGCGCGATGGGGATGTGCGAACGGCCCTTGGCCACGATGCTCAGCTCTTTCGGGCGGGAACGGCCCACCTCTCGAAATGCGCTCCCTACGGCTGTGGCGACGAGCTGCGTGAGCGGATGAGGCGTCGCCCCTTCCGGGCCGAGCGTGATCTCGATGTCCTCGGTGAGCGCGAGCGCGAGGCCGAGCGAATCGAAGCCAGAGCCCAGGTTGGCGCTCGTGGCGGGCACACGGACGGTGATGCGCTCGTTCATAGCTGCACCGGCTTGCGGCCTGGGCGCTGGCGCTCGGCAGCCATGATCTCGAGCACCTGCTCGACTGCATCGTCGATGTTGTCGCGCTCGTTCACGACGACGTGGTCGAAGGTTGAGCTGCGCGCCAGCTCCTCTTCCGCGGTGTCGAGGCGGCGGTGAAGCGCCGCCTCGTCGTCGAGCGCGCGCCCACGCAGCCGCTCCTCGAGCTCATCGAGTGAGGGCGGCGCCACGAAGATGAGCACGGCCTCCGGCGCGAGCTGCTTGATCGTCGCCGCGCCCTGGACGTCCACACGCACAACGACGTCCTGCCCACGAGCGAGGGCGTCGCGCACCTGGGCCTTCGGCACGCCGTAGTGGTGGCCGTAGACCTCCGCGTGCTCCAGCAGCGCGCCATTTGCAAGCAGGCGTTGGAATTCCTGTTGGCTGACGAAGGTGAGCCCCCGCTGGCCCTCCGGATCGCCATCGCGCGGCGGGCGGGTGGTGGTGGTAATGGTGAAGTGAATGGGTAGGCCGCGCTCTCTCAAGTGCGCGAGGACCGTGTCCTTACCCACGCCGGAGGGCCCCGAGATGACGACGAGTAACGGCCCGCCATCGACCCGGCCCGGTGCGCGGGCACGAGGCGCTTCCCTACTCACCCTCCTCCTCGATCGCGCGCGAGCGCTGGTTGCGCACGCGGCCTTCGATCGTCTCGGGCGTAATCGCTGCGAGGACGACCGAGCCGTTCTCCATAAAGACGACCGCCTTGGTGCGTCGGCCGCTGGTCATGTCGATGGTGAGACTCTTGCTGCGCCCTTCGTGGATCAGGCGCTTGATCGGGGCCGAGCCCGGCGCCGCGACGCCGACCATCTGGTTGGCTGCGACGTAGTTCCCGAATCCGATGTGAATCAGTTCTGTCGCCATGGTTCGCCTCCTGTCGTGCTCCGTATCGAGCTATTCCTCCCCCCTTCCCTTCAACCGATGTCCTCCACGTCCTGCCAAAAGGCCGGATAGGAAACGTTCACGGCACTCTCATCTTCCACGATCGTCTCGCCTTCCGCCAGCAGCCCCGCGACGGCCAGCGCCATCGTCAGGCGATGGTCACCGGCGCCGGTCACGCTCGCGCCCCGCAGGCCTGTCCCGCCTTCGATAATGAAGCCGTCGGGGCGTTCTTCGATCTTGGCGCCCATGGCGCCCAACTGGCGAACAATCGCCGCGATGCGATCGGACTCCTTCACGCGCAACTCGGCGGCATCACGCAGGACCGTTCGGCCCTCAGCGAAGGCGGCAGCCACGGCCAGCGCCGGCGCCTCGTCCAGGCCCGCCATCAGATCGCCGCTGACGTCCACACCGCGCAACTGGGAGCTACGCACCGTGATGTCGGCCACGGGCTCCTCACCCGCCATGCGCTGCTCACCGATGTCGATGCTCGCACCCATCATCGAGAGGATCTCCAGCAGACCGCTGCGCGTGGGGTTCACGCCGACTTTTAGCAGGGTGATCTCAGCGTCCGGATGCGTCAAGCCCGCGACGAGCCAGAACGCCGCAGCGCTGATATCGCCGGGGACTTCCAGGTCGAGCGGCGCGAGCGCAGAGGGCGGCGCGAGACGCACGCCAGGCCCTTCGCGCTGCACGTCGACGCCCATCGCGCGCAGCATTCGCTCCGTATGGTCGCGCGTGACGACTGACTCTTCCACGATCGTTTCTCCCTCGGCGAACAGGCCCGCAAGCAGAATCGCGGACTTCACCTGCGCGCTGGCAACGGGCAGGCGATAACGGATGCCGCGCAGCGTGCCGCCGCGGATGGCGAGCGGTGGCAGTCGGTCGCCGTCACGGGCGGTGAGCTGCGCGCCCATCTCTCGCAGCGGCGTGATGATGCGATCCATGGGGCGCTCGCGCAGCGAGTCGTCGCCGGTGAAGATCGACAGGAACGGCTGCCCAGCGAGGATTCCGGAGAGCACGCGCAGCGTCGTGGCGGAGTTCTGCGCGTTGAGGACGTCCTCCGGCTCACGTAGACCACCCAGGCCAACGCCGTCGATTTCGAGCGTGGCGTCGTCCTTCAGGCGCCAGTCGACGCCGAGCGCGCGTAGGCAGTCGAGCGTGGCGCGCGTGTCGTCCGAAGCGAGGAAGCGGCGCGCAGTCGTCCGGCCTGAGCCGAGCGCGCCCAGCAGCGCCGCCCGGTGCGAGATCGACTTGTCGCCGGGGAGCTGGACGACGCCTCGCAGGCGCGCGGGCCGGCGAATCGTGCGCGCCATCTAGCGCCGCTCCTTGTCGTCTGGTTCCATGATCTGGCCCATCTCTTTGAGCCGCCGGCTAGCGAAATCTCCGATCAGAATCGAGCGCATCTGGTCGCCGGCGCTGAGCGATTCGCCCTCCAGCGGCTGTTCCTTGCGCACCTGCGGTTGGCTGACGAACCGGTCACGCTCCGTCTGCGCCGTCGCCAGCGTCTTTATCAGCTCCTCGATCGCTGCTTCGTCTGCGACGAGCGCGCGCAGGCGGCGCAGCTCATCGATGTAGCGGTCGAGCCAGTGAACCACGTTGTCGCGATTGGTGAGCGTGATGTCGTGACTCAACGCGGGGTTCGTCGACGCGAGGCGCGTGGCGCCGCCGAAACCGGGGCCGGCGAGCACCGCGAGGTCGGGCCACGCCTGGCTCTCGCGCGCGAGCGAGAACAGCGCGATCGAGGCGAACAGGGGCAGGTGGCTTACCGCCGCCAGGTAGCTATCGTGCTCCTCCGCGTCGATGCTCACGGGTGTCGCGCCGACGACCTGCACCAAGCGCTCGATCGTGAGCACCGATTGCTCGCTGGCGCGCCTCGAGGGAACGATCGCCCACGGGCGCTGTTCAAAGAGCGCCGCGTCAGCGACCTCGATGCCAGACTCTTCCTTGCCGGCGATCGGGTGGCCACCGACGAATTGCACGCGTTCAGGAAGCAACTCATCCGCCCAGCGCAGCACGTCACGTTTCGTGCTCGCGGCGTCCGTAACGATCGCTCCATCCGCCAGCGCAGGCGCGATCTCTTCGAGCACGGCACGCACCGCGGAGATCGGCGTGGCGATGAACACGAACGCCGCGCCTGCGACAGCCTCGGCGGCGCTGCGCGCCTCCACATCGATAACGCCGCGCTTGCGCGCCTTGACGCGCGTCTCACGCGTCGCCGCGCAGCCGACGATCTCGAAGTCGTCCGGGCGCTCACGCTTCAGGGCGAGCCCGAAGGAACCCCCGATCAGTCCCAGCCCGATGATGGCAAGTCGTACCATGGTGTGTCAGTCCTTAGAGTGTATCGTCGGCGGCCTTCAAGGCCAGCGCGCCTTCGTCCCCCGTGTCATCGTCCGCCGAGCGGATCAACTCGACGACGCGCGCGGTCGAGCCCGCATCGGCGGCCAGGCGCGCGCCCAACTCCGAGTGGTGGCGGCAGCGATAGAGCGCCGGGCGCCAGCCCGGGGCGTCGCTCGGCGTAGCAAGGCGGTCGAGCAGGCCCGGCGCGCCCGCATCGAGCAGAACGTACGCGACGCGGTGCCACAACGCGATGCGGCCCTTCCCAACGTCGTGCAGCAACGCCGCGACGAGCAGGTCGCGCGCGGCTTGGCCCTGCTCACGCAGGCGGCTGTAGACCTCCAGGCCGTGCTGTTGATCGCGCGTCGTCATCGATTCGAACAGCGCGCGCTCGCCGTCGCTCAGGAGCGCGTACGCGTCGTCGCGCGCGCCGATGTCGATGCGAGGGCGCAGCGAGCCGACGAACTGGCGGCTGCGGTACACGGCGCGCTCGAAGGCTTCCATCATTGGCCTCCTGTAAGGATACCTGCAATGCGATCGACGGCGGGCAACAAGATCTCTTGAAACGGGCTCACGCCAATCAGATACGGCATGAATAAGAGGATCATGAGGATGGGCATGCCGTATTGCTCAGTCTTCACGAAGGATCGGGCGAGATCTATTGGCAGTATACCCACCGCTACTTTGAAGCCATCGAGCGGCGCGATTGGCAGCAGATTGAACAGCGCCAAGATGACATTGAGAAGAATGCTGAAACTCAGGAAGAGCCCAACATAGTCTCCTGATGTCCACCCCAGCGTGCTGCTAAAGGGTGCGTGCCATTCCACCACGCCGAACCGAATTGGAGCTGCCAGCGCTGCCGCTATGACAAGGTTCGAGATGGGGCCGCACGCTGCGACCGTTGCCATGCCCATCCGTCCATTTCGCAAGGCCATCGGGTTCACCGGGGTGGGCTTGCCCCAGCCAAACCCTGCGATCAACAACAACACGGTGCCAAACGGATCGAGATGCACCGCTGGGTTGAGCGAGACGCGGCCCAGCCGGCGCGCTGTCTGGTCGCCAAGCGCACTGGCGCTCAGCGCGTGGCTGAACTCATGAAGCGAGATGCCAAGCAACACGAGGACCACGGCGCCGAAGAGCGCAAGGAATTCCGCGAATCCGTCACTTTGCAAGAGGTAATAGAGCAAGAGAGGAACCTATGCTGTCGTTACCAGGCAGTATAGCAGGTGGGTGCCGCGAGGCCTGCGTTCGCAACGTGGGGATACCCCGTGAAGCACGAACGGGGTATCCAGGCGAGAGGTGGTGTGCCGTCGGCTACGGCACGGGCAGCAGCTTTGACCCTTGTGTCTGGCTCGGATTGGTTGGCGCGTCCTGCTTCGTCCTGCACGTCCGCAGGTCGAGGGTGTTGGTCAGCAGATCGCACGTCAGGTCATCAAGCCTCGAAGGTACCGGTGTGGGCACGATGTCGTCCGGCTTGGGCAGGATGTTCACGGGCCGTAGCGTCGGCGTCGGCTTCACTCGGTCGGTCACATCCTTGACGTCTGGCAGCAGTTGGGTGGTGTCCTGCGTCTGGCTGGCATCGGTGGGCGGCTGGCTGCCGGAATCACCGGTGCCTGGCTCGTCCGCGTTCGAAGTGTCCATGGCGTCGGCGCGACCGTCCGCAGGCTGTTCGATGTCATCGCCGTCGCTGCCGTTGCCATCGCGCCGATCGTCGGGGCGGCTGGCGGGCGGCGATGCGTCCTCGTCCGCTTCGGGGCGGTCGTCGATGATGCGCAGCGTCGAGAGGGCAGCGTGGGCAGGCCCGAATCC
>JBAROU010000250.1:0-6309 GCA_049642385.1 Dehalococcoidia bacterium
GTCTACTCCGGCTGGTCATCGGCCCACCCGAACGGCCTCGGATGGAATCTGTACTGGGTGTCCTGGGGCCTCCTCATGTACCTCGTCGTGCCGCTCGCGATCATCCTGCTCTTCTTCCGCGAGTCGCCGGCGCGCTACGGCCTGCGCATCTACGTCACCAGACGCACGCTGCTGATCTACCTCGTCATGATCGCCGGGATGCTGCCGCTGCTGTTCTGGGCCTCGACGCGTGGTGACTTCCAGCGCACGTACCCCTTCGTGAAGGACCTTGGGGAGAACACCGCGCTCACAATCTGCATCTGGGAATGCGCGCAGGTCGTGCGCTTCATCTGCCTGGAGTTCTTCTTCCGTGGCTACCTCCTGTTCGGGATGGAAGGGAAGCTGGGCTATACCGCCATCGCCGCGAGCACCGTGCCATATGCCCTCATCCACTACGCCAAGCCCTTTCCGGAAGCGATGGCGGCGATCGCCGCCGGCGCGGTGTTGGGCTTCCTGGCGTTGCGTACCCGGACGATCGTGGGTGGCGTGATCGTCCACAGCTCGATCGCTGTCTCCATGGACCTGCTCGCGCTCTGGCGCGCGGGCGTGATCTTCTGACCATGGCAACGAAGCACGACGAACCCTGGCTCGCCGAGTTCCGCGCCTGCTGGGTCGCGGACCGGCGCGACGACGCGCTCGCCCTGCTCGAGTCGCGTTCGTCGAAGCACGCCGGCACGCCCAAGGCCGCTGACAAGAGCGCCGCGGCGAACGCGATCCGCTCGACCATCGATGCGCCGGCGAAGCTGCTCGGGCTGTGCGCGACGCTCGCCGCGGCCAAGAGCCCCACCCGACGTGAGCTCGCCTGCGTGCTCCTGCGCGACTGCTACGAAGCAGACCGCGAGCGCGTCCTCGAACTCGCACTCGCCCTCTCCGATGACGAGCACTGGGAGACGCGCCTCTGGGCGGGCGATCTCGTCAGCAACTTGCTCGGGCGCCACTTCGATCAGCTCTACCCCGTCCTCCAGCGCTGGGCCGTCCACGAGTCTCAGTTCGTGCGCGTGGCCGTCGCCACCAGCGTGCGCGATGTGGCGCACAAGAAACACCCGGAGCGCTGCGGCCCGCTGCTCGATCTGATCGAGCCGCTGGTAGGCGACGATGCCCACGAGGTGCAGCGCAACCTCGGCGGCTACGCCGTCGGCGGCGCGCTGCTCGGCATGTGCCCGGATGAGACGCTCACGCGCGTTCGCAAGTGGGCGCGCGCCGACGACGAAGCGACGCGCTGGAACACCGCGATGGTCTTCTCCGCCGCGCCTGCGCGCAAGCATGTCGACAGCGGGCTGGAGCTGCTGTCGGATCTCGCGCGCGATGGGCGCAAGCATGTCTGGCAGGCTGTCTCGACCGCGCTGCGCAACCTCGCAAAGGGCGACCCCGAACGCGTCGCGCCCGTGCTTCGCTCGTGGCTCAAGGACGAGCGCAAGCTGCCGGCCGCGCTGGCGCTGCGCAGCATCGAACGCGCGTAACGCGCCTGCGTGCTATACTCCCCGACTGGTTGCCGATGGCTGATCGCTGACGGCTGACCGCTCCGACATGAAGATCCACGAATATCAGGCCAAGAAGCTGCTCGCTGACTACGGCGTGCCCGTGCCCAAGGGCCGCGTCGCCTCCACGCCGGACGAGGCGAAGGCCGCCGCGCAGGAGCTGGGCGTGCCCGTCGTCGTTAAGGCGCAGGTGCACGCGGGCGGGCGCGGCAAGGGCGGCGGCATCAAGCTCGCCGACACGCCTGACCGAGCAGCAGAGGCCGCATCGCAGATCATCGGCATGCAGCTCGTCACGCCCCAGACCGGCGACGAGGGCAAGCTCGTGCGCCGCGTCCTCGTCGAGGAGCAGACCGCGGTCGAGCGCGAGCTGTACGTCTCGGTGCTCGTCGACGGCGCGACCGGCCGCCCGACGGTGATCGCCAGCGCCGCCGGTGGCATGGAGATCGAGGAGGTCGCCGCCAACCAGCCCGAAGCGATCCACCGCGTCGCCATCGACCCAGCCGTCGGCTTCCAGCCGCACGAAGGGCGCGAGCTGGCCTTCGCGCTCGGCCTGAACGGCGACCAACTGCGCCCCGCGGTGGCGCTGCTGACGGCGCTCTACCGCTGTTTCGAGGAGAAGGACTGCTCGCTGGCCGAGATCAACCCGCTCGTCGTCACGAAGGACGGCAAGGTGGTCGCCCTCGACGCCAAGATCAACTTCGATGACAACGCGCTCTTTCGTCACGACGACATCGTTGCGATGCGTGACCCGGAGGAGGAAGACCCGCTCGAGGTGCAGGCCGAGGAGCTGGGCATCAACAACTACGTCAAGCTCGATGGCAACATCCGCTGCGTCGTGAACGGCGCCGGCCTGGCGATGGCGACGATGGACAGCATCAAGCTCGCGGGCGGCTCACCGGCGAACTTCCTCGACATCGGCACCGTGAACGATGTGAGCCGCGTGGTGAACGCGTTTCGCATCCTCACCGCTGACCCCAGCGTGCGCGCCGTGCTGATCAACATCTTCGGCGGCATGGCCCGCGCCGACATCATCGCGGAGGGCGTCGTCAAGGCGCACGAGGAGCTGGAGATCGACCTACCCGTGGTGGTGCGCCTCGCCGGCACGAACGTCGAAGAGGGTGAGCGCCTGCTCGCCGACTCCGGCCTCCCTGTCGTACGCGCTGCCGACCTCGGCGAAGCCGCCCGCAAAGCGGTGGAGGCGGCTCAAGGCAACTAACCGCCTCGCTCGCTATCATGACCTGCGATGCGACCGTCGGCAGACGAGACGGTGACGCCGCCGGACGGCGAGCGGCCTCGCCCGTCCGGTCAACGAGTGATCATCGTCGCCTTCGCCGCGGCGGTCTTGATTGCGGTCACCGTGATCCTGATCGGCGTCGTCCTGATCGCCAGCCGGGGCGATGATCAGCATGCCTGCGAAGCCGATCCCGCCGTCTGCAACGTGGTGCGCCAATACGCGGCCGCGTTCAACGCCCGGGACGCCGGCGCGATCGTCGGCTTGCTGACGGCGGATGGCCTGCGCCAGTTGCTCGGCGTGACATCCGAAACGGACCTAGCGCAACGCCTGGCGCGGCTCACGGACGCAGACCGCATACGGAAGGTGGAGATCAGCCGCGTGAACATCGAAGGGGACGAAGCGACGGTCGTCGCGCGCTTCGTGCGCGAGGACGAGGGCTCGAACGCCGTCTTCTCGCTCGTGCGCGCAGGCGGCCGCTGGCGCATCGATAGGTAGAAGCATATGACGGTGAAGGCAGAGCTGCGTGAACAGATCGAAGCGGACATCGTGCGTCGCGCTGAGGTCACGTCGCGCAACATGATGGGCACCACCGCCTATATGGTACGCGGGCGCATGTTCGCCTTCTGGGTCGCCGACGGTCTCGTCGCCAAGCTGCCGGACCATGCCCGCCAGGAGCTGCTCGATCGGAGGGCGGGTGTACTGTTTCAGGGCCCGCAGGGGCGCGGCTTCGGCGACTGGACGAACCTCACGCTGGACAAGGACGAAGACGTGGCGGCTGTGCTCGAAGGCGTGAAGTCGGCGTTTGAGTACATTCGGGGCGCGAAAGCGCCCGCGTCGAAGGCAAAGCGTAAGAAGCGGTAGGACCGGAGGAGCTGATGTCGATTCTTGTCAATCAATCAACTCGCGTGGTGATCCAGGGGATCACCGGCCGCGAAGGCAGCTTCCAGGCGCAGCGCTGCATGGAGTACGGCACGAAGGTCGTCGCCGGGGTGACCCCCGGTCGCGGCGGCGAGACGTTCGAAGGCGTGCCCGTGTTCAACACCGTGCGCGACGCCGCGCGCGAGGCGAAGCCAGACTGCGCGCTCATCTTTGTCCCCGCCCCCTTCGCTGCCGATGCGATCCTGGAAGCGGCGCACGCGGAGATCCCGCTCGTCGTCTGCATCACCGAAGGCATCCCGGCACTCGATATGGTGCGCGTGAAGCGCGCGCTCATCGGTGGCAAGACGCGCCTCATCGGCCCCAACTGCCCCGGCGTCATCACGCCCGGCGAATGTCGCGTCGGCATCATGCCGGTCGATGTCTTCTCGATGGGCTCCGTTGGCGTCGTCTCGCGCAGCGGCACGCTGGTCTACGAATCGGTCGCCCAGCTCACGGCGCACGGCATCGGCCAGTCCACCTGCGTCGGCGTGGGCGGCGACCCCGTCATCGGCACCACCCAGCGCGAGGCGCTCGAGCTGTTCGACCAGGACCCGGAGACGGCCGCTGTCGTGCTGATCGGCGAGATCGGCGGCAACGCGGAGCAGGACGCCGCCGACTACCTGCGCGGCATGCGCAAGCCCGTCGTCGCCTTTATCGCGGGCGCGACGGCGCCACCGGGGCGGCGCATGGGGCACGCCGGTGCGATCATCGCCGGCGATACCGGTACCGCGCAGGCGAAGAAGCAGGCGCTCGCCGGCGCCGGCGCGGTGATCTGCGACTCCCCCGCAGAGATCGGCGCGACGATCGCGCGCGTCCTGCGCGAAGCGGGGCTAGTGTAGGGGGTATGATGGTCGGTGCTCAGCGCCTAGGACGAAGTCGGCTTAGCAGTACCGTACCTAGTTGAAGGGAGACTGTCATGGCCAGCGAGTTTGACCGCGACCTGGAGACCGTTCACAAGCAGCTCGAAGCGGACCGCGCGGGGCTGCACAGCGTCGTCGCCGCCCTGAGCGACGCTGACCTGGACCGCGGGCGGCGCGGCGGCTGGCCGGTGCGTCGGGCGCTGGAGCACGTGATCCAATCGGAGTGGATGTACGCGAAGCTGATGCATCACCTCAGAGGCCAGCCAGTACCAGACGACAAGTTGCCGGCAGCGCCCTCGTCCGCCGGCGACGCCGCCCAGCAGCTCGACTCGTCGCGCGCGGCGCTGCTCGGCGCGCTCGATGGTGTGGACGAGGAGTCGTTCTACAAGCTCCAGACCGTTGGCCACGAGGAGTACAGCGTCGTCAGCCTGCTAGAGAACACCGCGATGCACGATCGCGAGCACGCGGATCAAGTACGGGAGATCCTGGCGGCTACGTAGGGCCAACTAATTCAGGTGATGCGCCGCCCCTCGGCCGGGAACAGGCGCGCAGAGTAGCGCTGATAGACCACGCCCGCGCCCAGCACCAGCAGGCCGATGGCGACGAGTACCAGTGAAGCCGCTGCGCTGTCGAATACCTCGAACACCAGCCTCGCCAGGTAGGTGAAGACGCCCAACAGACCGAGCGCGGCCAGCAGTCGTTCCTGAAGCGGTACGGAAAGCGCCACGACAGCGAACGCGACGATCATCCACAGGACACCCCAACCGGGCGCGGACTCGTACTCGAACACTTTCATGCTCAACCCAAGGGCCAGCCCGGCCAGCCCCAACAGATACAGCAAGACGCTGTAGTTCCGTTCCGTCCTGCCGCGCAGCGCCGCGCCGCCCGCAAAGACGCCTGCTCCCAGGAGCGCGACCACCACAGCCTGCGGCGTCTGCCATTCGTAATACGTGCGATCGCGGTCGACAAGGAACGTGAAGTCGATCACGAGCGAAGCGATGGCCGCTGCGACAGCGGTCAGCACGAACGGCGAACGCGACAGGTAGAATGCGCCTCCTGCTGCGAGTAGCGTCACGGCGCCCATCGCCAGCCGAGCCCAGGCCAGGTCCACCTGATATTGGCGCTGCTGCGCAGCCGTCACGTTGTAGCCCGGATCATCCGGCCACAGCCCGGTCGCATCCAGCACGGCGAACGCCAGGAGCGGCACAATGGCGATGGTCACCACCTGGAGCAGCTCGCCGGGCAGCCGGAAGCGCTCGATGCGAGACAGAATTGTCGAAGCGGCGGCGAAGAAGGCGAACGAGAGGGACGAAATGACGACGCGGCCGCCCCCCGCCAGGCCCTCCCACTGGAAGCCGAGGAAGATGCTGTACGCCAGGAGCACCAGCAAGCCACCGCCGTAGTACAGCAGGTTGGTGACGGTGAGCGCGCTTTCGATTGGCTGGTGCGCTTCGAGATCGCGCAGGAGGGCGCGACGCTGATCGCCGGTGATCAACCCTTCGCTCACCCAGCGTTCGAGGTCGGCAGCGGTGATCTGATGGTCTGCCATAGGCGTCAAGTGTATCACCGTTCGCTCGACGAACCCACGCAGCGCATGGAGTCGTTCAGGGGGGCTCGTCGGCCCTGGCTACCTCGGCACGATGTGGATGCTGCCGGAGTGCGTGCGAATACGTACCGTGGGACCATGGTCGCTCGGCGCGCTGCCGTCCTTCTTGAGCGAGAACTCGGATTGGACGTTGCCGCTGTGCGTCTCCGCGTCCAGAAAGAACACGCTGTTTGG
>JBAROU010000132.1:0-4219 GCA_049642385.1 Dehalococcoidia bacterium
CTTTGCGAACGGGTGCTCCGGCGCCACGACGAGCACCAGCTCGTCCTTATACAGCGGCACCGTCACCACGTCGGGATGCGTGATCGTGCGCTCCAACCCTACCTGCACCTCGTCCGCCAGCACGAGCTGCACGATCTGCTGCGAGTATTCCGTGCGCACCGACACTTCGATCCCTGGGTAGCGCGAACGGAACATGGTCAGCAGCTCCGGCAGGACGTAGGTACTAATCGTTGGAGCCGCGCCCAGGCGCAACATCCCCATCTCCAGCTGCTGAAGGGAGAGCACCGCGTCGCGCCCGTCCTGGAGCGCCTTCAGCACCCGTTGCACGTGCGGCAGGAACGACGCTCCCACCTCCGTCAGCCGCACGCCGCGACCGTTGCGCTCGAAGAGCGTCTCGTGCAAGTCGCGCTCCAGCGCCTGAATGCGCGCTGTCACCGAAGGCTGGGTTAGGCCAAGCGATTCCGCCGCCCGGCTGAAGCTATGACGCTCCGCCACCTGCACGAAGGCCTCCAATTGGCCCAAGTCCACGATTCGGCCTCCCAATCAGTTCCTTCTATCCGAGGACGATAGTACTATAGCAGCGCACTCGCTCGACGGTCGAGAGTGCGCCGCCCTATAATGAGTCTGTCAGGAGGCGACTTCGTGCCAAAGCAGCGACCATCCCGCAGCACCCGCCGTAGGCAGGTTCGGCGTCCACCGCCGCCCCCGCGCGCCAACACGGCCCCTCGTCCCGCGCCTAACGTCGCAGCCGAGGATGCCACGAACGAATCACCCGCGTCTGTCGCCGCCCCGAGCCGCCCCACGCGCACCCGCGAGCCGTCCATCGCCAGGAAATCGGCTCGCGACTACAGCTACATTGGCCGGGAGTTCCGGCGTATTCTGCTCTTGGCCGCCGTGATTATCATCACCATCATCGTCCTCTCGTTCTTCATCCCTTAGCGCAGCCTGCTCATCGCGATCACCACGCCCAGGAACACGACGATGTAGCCGAAGATGTCCTCCGTTGCGACGTCGGCGAACCCGACCGACTTCGAACGCGCCACCACCACAGCGCTGCGCACCAGGTACGCCACGACCACGCCCCCCGCCGCGAACCACTGGAGCGGCAGCGCCTGCTTACGGTTCGTCGCCAGGCTCACAGCCTCGCCAACGCCGTAGCCTAGCGCCAGCCCGACGATCAGCCCGTAGAAGAACCCCGCGCCGAACGGGATAGTGAACCCCCAGAGCGCACCGAGCGCCACGCCCGCGCCAAGCGCCGCACCCAGCCCCCGCAGCGCAAACGGCGCCGAGAGCGTGTACTGCGGCAAGCGTCGCACATTCGCGCACTCGCGGCACCGGGCGCCGACGGGCGTGTGGTAGAGACAACGGGGGCAGATGGCCTTGCCGCACTTTCCACAGGCAAGCTCCGTCTCCACTGATGGATGCCTGGCGCACTGCATGGTCACCAGCAGACTACCACCCAGGGCTTGTTGGAACCCGCTCAGGTCTCAAAAAAAATCCTGATCAATCCTGTTCAGACGGGTATACAACTGCCGATACTCTGATAGTTGCACATGGATGTGGGCGTCTCTCCAGACGCTCCGACAAGGGCAAACTCGCCGAAAGGCGGGGGCGCAAAGCCACGGGTCTAAGGTCTGGCGGGGCTACGACAGCCGGGCTGCCGAAGGCGAACCACATCGGATCGCTCAGGCGCCGCCGGCTTCGTGACGCCGTAGACGGCGGGCAAGTGCCTGATTCTAAGGTGGATAGCTATGTCAAAGCGAATTCTGGCTGCGCTTTTGGGCATCGGCCTCCTGTCCCTACTTGGTGGCCTCGCCGGCCTCTCCCTCTTCACCGATCAGGCGACCGTCGGCGCGAACACGTTCAGCACAGGCAGCGTCGACCTCACCACCGCGCCGACGACCGCTCTGATTACGTTTAGCGGCATGGTGCCCGGTGACGCCGTCACCAACAGCCTGGTCGTCTCAAACGCCGGCACGCTCCAGTTCCGCTATGCGATCTCGAGCTCGGCTACCAACGCAGACGCTCTGGCACTCAAGGACGCCTTGACCCTCACCATCAAGACCATCGACGTCACGACGCCAGGAACGCCATGCGACAATTTCGACGGCACCCAGCTCTACACGGGTGACCTCGACGACGGCGCAGGCGGGCTCCTCGTCGGTAACGCTGCGCAGGGTGCCCAGGCTGGCGACCGCACGCTGAATGCCAGCGCCAGCGAAACGCTCTGCTTCAGGGTAGCGCTCTCAAGTGCTGCCACTGGCCCGCAAGGCGCCAGCACCACCGGCACCTTTACCTTCGACGCGGAGCAGACCGTCAACAACCCGTAGCGACGGGACGAGCGGAGGGCGCGCGAGGATGCGTCCTTCAAGGAGTATGCAGGGATGGCTTCAAAGAGAACCGCAAACCACGTTCCGTCGGCGACCCTGAACATCGCCGACCACACACGGACTATCGCATCGCGCCGTAGCGACCGGACTGGGCCCCTCGGGGGCCTTGTCCGGTCGGCGGCGCTTCGCCGGACGTTCCGCCTTCTTGCGTATGCCGCGCTGGCAGCGCTCATCGGCGCGTTGCTGCTGGTGGCGACGGCCACGCTGCCCGTCCTCCTGGGCTATCACACCTACAACGTCGAAGGTTCAAGCATGGCGCCCAGCCTCCAGCTCGGCAGCGCCGTCGTGACCCACCCTACCGGCCCGCGAGCGCTCAAGGTCGGCGATATTATTGTGCGGCCCGGATCAGGAGGCACCCCGCCCGTCCTCCACCGCGTTGTAGATGTCACCGTTGGCGCGGATGGCGAGCGCCTCTTTGTGACCCAGGGAGACCGAAACCAAACACGCGATCCCAAACCAGTCGCGTTCGACGGTTCGGGCGACAAAGTGGTCTACAGCGTGCCGTACGCGGGCTACATCCTCAGCTTCGCAGAGAGCTCGCTGGGACGGCTCGTGCTGATCGGTATACCTCTCGTCCTCCTCGTCGCCATCTTCTCCCGCGACAAATGGAGTTCCGGACGCAAGGAGACAGGCTCCACGAGCGGCCGCAGCGACAGTGACAGCTCCGGAGCGCCGCCTGATGCACCGAACGAAGAGTGGCGCGAAGCCGCAACCATCCTGCGCGAACTAGAGAAGCCGTCACATGGTGCTGGATGGCTGCTGCTCATGCCGCTGGCCATCGCCGTTGGATTGATGTTCGCCGGCCCCAGCCGCTGGAACGAAGGAGACCGGGCCAGATAGCGCGGCGGGAGGCCTCGCTCCATGCGCAGAGTTAGCATCCTACTGTTTGTCGCCGGCCTCGCCCTCGCGTTGGCCGCTGCCGTCGCGCAGCAGAGCCAGGCGATCTTCAGCGATCAAGCGCAGGTCTCGAGCAACGCCTTCACCACCGCTGCCACCTTCCCTGGCTGGTTAGAGACGGGGTCCTACACCGGCAACGGCGTTGACAACCGATCGATCACAGGCGTTAGCTTTCAGGCCGATGTCGTCATAGTCAAATCTAACGTCGGCCAAGCTGCCGTGATCCGGACCAGCACGATGGCCGGCGACGTGAGTAAAGTGGTGACCTTAGGTGGGGCACTCCTCGCGGACGAGATTCAGTCGATCAACTCGAACGGGTTCACCATCGGAACATCCAGCAGAGTTAATGCGAACGGCCAGACGTTCTACTGGGTCGCGATGAAGGCGGGTTCCAACATGAAGGTTGGTTCCTACGTCGGCAACGCGACGGACAACCATTCGATCACGGGTGTGGGGTTCCAGCCAACGTGGGTGATCACCTTAGGCGACGGCGAGGAGTCCTGGTTCAAACCATCTGGACTAGCTGGCGACGCGTCATTCCGTATGGATGGCACGAGCACATTCACGGATCGCATCCAGGCAGTTGAGTCTGGTGGCTTCCAGGTCGGCGCCAACACGAACGTGAACAAGGCCAGTACGACATTTCACTACATCGCCTGGAAGGCCGACACCAACGTCAAGGAGTCAACATACACCGGAAACAATACCGATGACCGCTCGATTACCGGCGTTGGATTTCAGCCCGTCCTCGTTTGGGTGAAGCGTGATAGCGGCAATCAATCTGCCTGGCGCCCTGCGAGCACGTCGGGACAGACTTCGCTGCTCTGGGACACCACCGTCGCAGCCACCAACGATATCCAGGCGCTCGAAACAGATGGGTTTCAGGTTGGAAACAACGCACGCACAAATACCACGGGTACGTACCACTACAT
>JBAROU010000253.1:0-2489 GCA_049642385.1 Dehalococcoidia bacterium
ATCATCATGACGCCGCCCACTGCGCGCCGTGCGGCCGGAGCGGTCGCTTCGGGCGCGCCCCACGGCGCGGCGAGCTCGGGCAGCGCGTCGCCGATATCGCGAAGGCGCTGCCGGCGGTCCTTCTCGAGGCAGCGCTGAAGGAGGCGTCGTAGCGCGACAGGCGTATCTGCCGGCAGGGCGCGCCAGTCCGGATCGCGTTCGAGGATGGCCACCACCAGATCGGAATAGGACTCGCCCTTGAACGCGGGCCGGCCGGCGAGCAGTTCGTAGAGGACGCAGCCGAACGCCCAGATGTCGGTCCGCCGATCGACCGCCTGCCCGCGCGCCTGTTCCGGGCTCATGTAGGCCGGCGTGCCGACGACCGCGCCGTGAACCGTGGCCGCGAGCGTCGTGTCGTGCTCGGTCACCGGCTCGGATGCGATCGACGTCTTCGCGAGACCGAAATCGAGGACCTTGGCCGCGCCATCCGGCGTCACCATGATGTTGCCGGGCTTCAGATCGCGATGGATGATGCCCTTCTCATGCGCGGCGTCCAGCGCCGTCGCGATCTGAAGGGCCAGCCGCAGCGCCTCCGTACGTGAAACACTGCTGCGCAAGCGGTCGCGAAGCGTGGCGCCGGGCACCAGTTCCATCGCGATCGCCGGTCCGGCCGCCGAATCCTCCAGCCCGTACACCTGCGCGATGTGGGGATGATTCAGCGTGGCGAGCACCCGCGCCTCGCGGGAGAACCGGGCCCGGTACTCCGCGTCACCCGCGAGGTCGGGCGGCAGAATCTTGAGCGCGACCTCCCGGTGGAGCGAGGTGTCGTACGCGCGGAATACCTGGCCCATCGCGCCCGCGCCGAGGGCGGAACGAACCTCGTACGGACCGACGCGCGTGCCGGGCGGCAGGGACGACATGGGGTGCCCTCATTCTAGTGGCGAAGCGAGCGCGATCCGATCGAGGCGCTGCGCGACTGATCAGGACACAGGGAACGCCGACAGCACTGCCATCACCGCAGGCGAGGCGTCCTGCGCGTCCGGTCCGCGACGCGCACCCGCCTCGAGCAAGAGTCGCGCGACGCCGGCGTGATCGTGATCCGGGTTGCCGTGCTGCGAACCGTGGCAGCACCACCCCAACGGCGTCGCATCGTAGTGCGCGTCCCTCGTCTCGATGAGCGCCGCCGCCTCGCGGTGCCGCAGCAGCGCCGAGACTATTTCCACGGAACCCTCCCATGCCGCCAGGTGGAGCGCGGTCCCCGCGTCGTGCCCTGGCGTGCGCGGATCGAATCCGAAATCCAGCATCAACGTTACAGCGCGGGCAGCGCCGTTCCAGGCCGCGTCAGCAACCGCCCGATGCTCCGCGGGGGACATGGAGTCAACGAGGCCGGGATGCTTGTGCACGAGCGCGCGGGCGCGCGCCTCGTCTGCCTGCCGGCACGCGAACATAAACTGCTGCAGCGGCGAGGCGAAGTCGAGCAACGCTGCGAGCGTCTCGCCCTGCTCGAACTGCGCAGCGATGTCCAGCGGAGAACGATTGTCGCCGATGGTCCAGAAATAGATGTGATAGCTGCTCGGCGGCTTTTCGCCGTAGTCACCTTGCCCGGTGCGCAGCGCGAGCAGGTCGCGGTTGGCGCGCAGCATTGTGCGGACCCTGTCAGTGAAACCGAGCGCGGCGGCCAGGAAAATATCCGCCGTGGCTCCGCGCTCCACCAGATAGGCCGCGAGTTCAATGCGGCCGGCGCCGGGCTGCCGATCGAGCATCCATTCCGCCGCCGTCGCCCGGTGGTCCACATCACGCGCGTCGATGTCGGCGCCCGCGTCGATGAGCAGATCGACGACCTGGCGTGACCTGGCGAAATGGAGCGGCATCTGCCCGTCGCCTCCGCGCTCGTGAACCCGCGCGGGATCGTCGGCCAGGATCTTCGCAAGAAGGTCGCGCGCGTCGAGGTTGGCGGCCGCGCAGGCATCGATCACGGCGCCGGCGGCGATCAGGCGCTCGGCTGCCGAGCCCGTTGCCGCATGCAGGGCATGAAACGGGCCCGCCCACCATTCGCTCCGCCGGTTCGGATCCGCGCCGAACTCGAGCAGCAGATCCACCATGGCCGCGTCGTTCGCAAAGGCCACGATCGCGGGAGAGTTGAAGCCGAACACCGGATCATTGATTCGACTGCGGAACTCGGGATGCGCCTCGAGCAGGCCTCGCACGGCCGCGACGTCGCTCCGGCAGAAGGCGTCGTGCAGGCGGTTTTCGGTGAGGTCACTCACGCGAGGCAGTCTAACGTATGCTTTGACCACGGCCGCACGGCCGTCGTCAAAGTAACACTTAGGTTACTTTGGCTGCCGGCGCCGTTCGCCCCGACTTCCGCACCGCCGGCCCCGTGAAATAGAAGCCACACCAAAGGTGAGGGATGATCGCTCGCATGCTGCAGCCCGCGGAGCTGAAATCCGAGCAACCGCTCACCTGGTCATCCGGACGCGGCACGGATGTGTGGGCGCTGTTCCAGGCGT
>JBAROU010000254.1:0-4449 GCA_049642385.1 Dehalococcoidia bacterium
ACAAAAGCGAGCGTCCACGGCACGACGGTTGCCGCCGTCAAGCCCACAGCGATCATGGCCGCGGCGCAGACGGCGGCGCGCGCGACGAATCCGAAGAACGGACCGGAGTCGTACCAGGCGCGAGCGAAATAGAGCTGGATGGCAACCACCGCGCCCTCCGCTATCGACGCAGTCACGGCGGCGCCCTTGCTGCCGTGAGCCGGAATAGCGTAGGCGTTCAATGCGACCTTCAACAGCAGCCCCGCGACGCTGATCTTGACGAGCAGGGGCACCTGGTCGAGGGCGACCTGGAGGTTCGCGAAGACCGAGTACGTACCGATCCAGATGATCATCGGCGTCAGCAGGATCAGGATGTCACCGGCGCTCGAGTACTTGCTGCCGGCGGTCAAGCGCACGATCTGATCGGCGCCCAGCGCGAGACCGAACGCCACCGGCAGGCAGAGAATCAAAACGTGGCGTGCAGCGCTGAGCGTTTGCATGCGAGCGAGCGCGCTACGCGCTCCTGTCTGTGCCACGGTGGCGAGAAACGCTCCACCGAAATATGCCGGGATGATGATCCCCGTGTCCATGATGCGTGAGGCGATGCCGTAGTTGCCGACCGCGGTATCCGAGTCGAGCCAGCCCAGCATCAGGATGTCGATGCGCAGATAGAGCACGTTGAAGCCGGCGAGCAGCGCGAACGGGACGGCCAGCTTGAGCATCCGCCGAACCGCGGACGAGCCTCCGGCAAAGCGGGGCCGCGTGCTTCGCGTAAAGCAAACGAAGGCGACTACCGCGACGCCAACCGCTTCCGAGATCAGCATCGCAGCGATGAACCGCTCGGGGGTCGCGTGCCCCAAGGACGCGAGGATCGTGATCGCGATCAGCGTAATGCCGCGGGCGCTGCGGGAAACGAACACGAACGGTGCCCTGCCGCGGCCTGTGAGCGTTGCCTCGAAGGGGCGGCTGAGACTCGAGACCGAGATGGTGGCGAAGGCAAGCACCAGTGCCGTCTCGCTGGCGGCGTCTCCAAACGCCCCAGCGAGTGCCAGACCGGATGTGAAGACGAAGGTCCCCGCCGCGAGCAGGCTCTGGGTCTTCAGGAATGCGCCCAGCAGGTGAGAGGCTCTGTCCGCGTTGGCGCTGACGTCGCGCGTGACGAGTGACGTCAGGCCGAGGTCGATCACGATTCCGACGATGCTGGCCAACGCGACTGCGAAGGTGAACTGCCCGAACACATTCGGCGCGAGCGCGCGGGCGATGATGATCGCGGCGACCAGCAACATCGCGCGCGTCAGCAGCTCGGCCCCGGCGAGCGAGAAGAACGTCTGCACCATGCGCCGCGCTCCGCGCTGCTCGCCCTGCTCTGGCTGTTCGCTCGGAGGCTCCGGCTCGCGCATCGGGAGAAGGGTAGTGGGGGCCTGCGCTATACGATCACGCCGGTGAGCGGCTCGGGCCCACAGCGCGTCGGCCTCAACCTCCTGTTTCTGGTTCCTGGTGAGACCGGCGGCGCTGAAACATACGCCCGCAGCCTGATCGGCGAGCTTTCGCGCCTCGAAGGCGGGCCGGAGTTGGTCGCGTTTCTCAACCGCGAGGGTTATCAGTCGCTTTCGAACGGTGGCCTGGGCGCGGGCATCGAGCCGGTCAAGATCGACGTCAGCGGTCGCAGCCGCCTCAAGCGGGTTGTCGCCGAGCAGGTCGCCCTGCCACGTTGGCTGCGCCGTCACCGGATCGACCTCGTTCACAGCCTCGCCAGCACCGGGCCATTGCGACCGGGACTGCCGAGTGTCGTGACGGTTCTCGATGTGATCTACGCGCTGCACGGCGAAGCACACACGCTCGCGATGCGCACCGGGATGCGGTTGTTGGTCCCGCCCGCGGCGCGACGGGCGGAGCGCGTGATCGCGATCTCCCACAGCGCGGCGGCGGAGATTGCGGACGAGTTGAACGTCGATCCCGCGCACATCGACGTGACCCAGCTGGCCGGGCGACCGCTGGGCCCTGCGACACCGGAGCCCCTGCTGCGGGAGCGTCTCGGGCTGGGAAGCTCACCGCTGGTGCTGAGTCCGTCGGCCCGGCGCCCGCACAAGAACATCGGGCGGCTGATCGAGGCGTTCGCGCGCGTGGGCTGCGAGCCGCAACCGGCGCTGGTATTGCCTGGATACGCGACGGGCTTCGAGGACGAGCTGGTCGAAACCGCACGCCGTTTCGGAATTGCCGATCGCATCCACGCCCTCGGCTGGGTGACCGACGAGGACCTCGAAGGGCTGTTTGCCGCGGCACGTTGTTTCGTGTTTCCCTCGCTTGCTGAGGGATTCGGACTCCCCGTGCTCGAGGCACTCGAGCGCGAGCTTCCGGTCGCCTGCTCGAAGATCTCCTCGCTGCCCGAGGTTGCCGGGCCGGCCGCGCGCTACTTCGACCCCTATGACGTGGCCGACATCGCGGCGGCAATCGAGCAGCTCCTGACCGATCGCGAACTCGCGGGCCAGTTGGTCGAGGCCGGCCGCGTGCGGGCGTCGAGCTTCAGCTGGCGGCGGACGGCGCAGCAGACGCTCGCGAGCTACCGAAGAGCTTGGAACTCGTCCGCTGAACGCGCGCCATAGGCGGCCGCGACAGCGTTCAAGGCGCCGTCGAGCGACAGCCGCTGCGCGTGGCGCTCGTACCAGTCGAGCGTCGAACGGCGCAGTTGCTCGCCACCCTCGACCGCTTTGCTCAATGCCTGCGCGAGCGAGGCCGAGTCGATGCCCGGTGCGACGAAGCCATTGACGCCATCTTCGACCAGCTCGGCGGCGGCGTTGTCAGGGCCGGCGACGACAACCGCGGGCGTCCCCCGCGAGACGGCCTCGACGACCACCAGACCGTAGCCCTCGCGCACCGAGGGCAGAACCAGGCAAGCCGCCGCATCGATCGCGGCGGCAACCTGCTCGGCCCCAACGAAGCCGGGCAGCTCGACCGCGTCACCGAGTCCAAGCTGATGCACCAGCTCGAGCACGCGCTCACGCTCGGGACCGTCGCCGTAGATCGCGCAGCGCAGCTTTGGAATGTTCTTGCGGGCGACCGCAATCGCCGCAGGAATCGCCGTCACCTGCTTTTCAGCGATGTGCCGACCGGCAAACACGACGACCGGGTCCCGTGCCCGCGTGGGGTCCGCCCCGTCGGAGCTGCCCGAGAAGATGCCCGTCAATCGCTGTAGCGGTGCGCTATGTCCCTGCTCGCCCATCCGGCGCTCGTGCAGCTCGGAGAACACGATGCTTTGATCGGGCAGACGGGTACACAGACGCTGCACGGCGTGACCGATTCGGCCCCGGACAGCGCCGAGGTAGCGGGTCCAGTAATCGCGTGTCCACAGCTCGAACCAGTCGACCACCAGTCTTGCGCGCGCCCGCCGGCCCTGGAACAGCGAGCGCAGGCGCAGCGCCGCCCATATCCCGATCACCGAGAAGTAGGGGAACACGTCGGTGTGGACCGCGTCATAGCGGCCGCCGTGGCGCAGCATGTGCCAGAAGATCCCCGTGCCGAAGCGCAGCGGGGGGCCCACGCGCCGGCGGCCCTGCTTGTCGTACAACGGCCCGCCCGAGGAGACCGCGACGGTCTCGAACGGAGTTCCTGGGCCCTCGGGCCCCCATTGCCGTCGCGTCAGATATGTGACGTCGTGGTCCGAGTCGAGACGCTCAGCCAGGCCGCGGTACCAACGCTCCGCCCCACCGACGGTGTTCGGAAACAGGCAGTCGTAAACGATCGCGATTCGCATTGTGGCGCCCGGTCATCCTGCCCGTGCACGTGCCACTTCGCGAGAGGTGCAGCCCACATCCGTACCGTACACTACGCCGCCCCATGGGCAGGATGAACCGTTGACGCGCCGATCCTTGAGGATAGAGCCGTTTGCCCTCGCCGGCATCGTGATAGCCGTCACGGCAATCGTTACGCACTACGGACTGCGCTACCACTGGTTCTTGCCCGACGAAGAAGAAGGGGTGGCGGGGGCCCGCCTGATCCTCGATCACTTTCCGTCCCAGCTTTGGGACACGAACTTCTTCGAGCGGGGACCGGAACGGCTAACGGCTTTCGTGCTGGCAATCGTCGACGTCATCGTCCATCCGACGGCTACCGAATTCTCCGTCGGCCACGCCGTGATTGGGGCGGCGTGGGCATTGACAGCCGTGCCCACCTACCTGCTGGCACGTGGAGTTGGCATCGGATCGTGGATGGCTCTCACGCTAGCCGCGATCGCCACCTTCAATCCCTTCTCCGTGTACGGAGTCACCTTCCTGGATACGACGCTGGGGTACCTCACGGTTACGATTCTCTTCTATTCCATCTGGCGCACCGTCGTCAAACCGACGATGCTCAATGATGTGCTGGTGGTCGTTGCATTGCTCGCGACCGCCACCGCGCGGCTTGGTAACGCACCTTTCGTGCTGGTCCTGATCCCGACGTTGCTCGTCCAGTCCTGGCGTGATCGCCCGGAGG
>JBAROU010000037.1:0-14835 GCA_049642385.1 Dehalococcoidia bacterium
CCCGCCGGGCGTTCGGCGTCGCCCTCGGCCTTCGGCTTCGCTTCTGGCACGGCCATCGGCGCCTCCGCGAGCGCGGACTTGTCGCCCTTGGTGGGCGTCGGCAGTTCGCCCTGCTCCGTGGCCATCAGCTCCTTCTCGAACGTCTGGGTAAGCTCCTTCGGCCGGATCGCCGTGCCATACATGAGCCGGAACTGATCGATAGGCATCTCTATGCGCTCCGATGTCTCGGTGATAAAGAGGCTCATCGTCTCCTTCGGCACGTTAATCTTGAGCACCCTCGCTTCGCCAGTCGGCGTCGAGACCTTGGCGCCCACCTTCGGGAGGCTACCCTTCAGGTCGCGGTACTGGTCGTATTCGTATGTCAGGCAGCAGAGCAGCCGCCCGCAGGCGCCCGACAGCTTCGATGGGTTCACCGGCAGGTCCTGATCCTTCGCCATCTTGATCGAGACGTTCGGAAACGTGGTCAGCCACGAGCTACAGCAGAGCCGCTCGCCGCAGCGACCGATCCCGTCCACGATCTTTGCCCGGTCGCGGTCGCCCACCTGCAGTAGCTGCACCTTCGTGTCGAGCTCCGACGACATGTCCCGCGCCAGCGTCCGGAAATCGACGCGCTCATCAGCCGTGAAGTACACCGTGAGCTGCGAGCCCTCAAGGTTGTACTCGCCCCCAGCGACGCGCATGTCCAGGCCGTCGTCGATCGCCCTACTGCGAACGACGGCTAGGTGCTCTTGAGACCTTTTTTTCGCCTCCTCAGCGCGCGCTAGGTCTTCGTCGTCCGCCATGCGCACGATCGGCTTCAGCGACTCCTTGATCTCGCTCACGATCACCTGATCGGGCGCGATCACCACGCGTCCCACCTCCTGGCCGTGCGAGGTATCGACGACGACGTAGTTCCCGACATCGAGCTCGTAACCCCGCGCGTCGAAATAGTAGATCTTGCCTGCCTCTTTGAACCGGATGCCGGCCGGCACCCGCTGTTGTTCTGCCATAGTGCGTCGCGCGTCTCTGCTCGTCATGCACGAGTCCGCCGCCGGGCGGAGAGCCGCGCGTCCTCCTTTCGCAATCAGGCGCCGGTTGGGGCCGCCGCCGGCAGCTCCAGAAGCATCGCTTCCAACGCCAGCGTCGGGTTCGCCCGTTCTTCCAGGTGCTCGCGGCCTTCGGAAACAGCCGCCAGCGCCTGAAGGGCACCCTGCACTCCGTATTGTGCCGCGTACGACCGGAGCGTGTCCAGCCGTTGCGGATCGGCGACCAGCTCATGTTTGCCCGCCGCGACGAGCAGCACATCGCGCCACCAGTCGCGCCACAGCTCCAACGTCGCCCGCACTGCGTCCGGATTGCGGGAGTAGCGCCCCGCCAGCTCCGCCGCGTACGCGAAGCGCTCGCTGTAGCCACCCGCGAGCAACGATTCGATGTCTTCGACAACTTCCTCGCGTTCCTCCAGCAGCTTCTCGTCCGTCAGCGCCGCCACCGCCCAGCCGAGCCGCCCGCCCGAAAGTCGCGCGAGCCGTTCGGCCTGCGCCGGCTCCGCGCCCCAGCGCTCGCGCAGCGCCGACGCAATCGCCTCGCGCGGCACGCCATCGAATGCGACGCGACGGCAGCGCGAACGCACCGTCTCCAGCAACGCCTCCTCGCGCGCGGTGACCAGCACCAGCACCACCTGCGAGGGCGGCTCCTCGAGCGTCTTCAGGAACGCGTTCGCCGCCTCCGTCGTCAGAGCGTCCGCCGGATCGACTACGATCACGCGGTAGCGCGCCTCGAACGCCGTCCGGCTCACGACGCGCTCCAGCCGTCGCACCTGGCAGATGCGGATGTCGCGCGAACTCTCGTGGTCCTTGTGCTCCGATTCGTCGCACAGGCCACCCACGCGCAGCCACTCCACGTCCGGGTGCTTGTCCTCCGCGATCAACCGGCACGACCGGCACTCCCCACAAGGCCGTTCGCCTTCGGACACGCAGTTCAGCGCCTGCGCGAAGCGCCGCGCTACCGTCGCCTTGCCCACATGCTCCGGCCCGACGAAAAGATACGCGTGCGAAAGCCGCCCCTCGTCCTCCACCGCGCGACGCAGCACCGCCAACGCCCGCGCCTGCCCAATGATCTCCCAGCTCACAAGCCTTCGCCCCAGACTTCCGTGAGCATCAGGTCCTCGTACGTCTCGCGACGGCGCACGAGACGCGCGTGGCCATCGCGCACGACAACGATGGGCGGCCGGGGCGCCAGGTTGTAGTTGCTCGCCATCGCGAGCTGGTACGCGCCCGAGCCCGGCATCGCCAGCACGTCGCCCGCCCACAGCTTGGGCAGCTCGACGTCGCGCAGCAGCACGTCGCCCGATTCGCAGTACTTGCCCGCGATCGTCACCCGCTCGACCGGCGGCTCGCCGATGCGGTTCGCCACGAGCGCTTCGTATTTCGAATCGTACATCGCCGGCCGGATGTTGTCGGCCATACCACCGTCCACTGAGACGTACGTCCTGACGCCCGGCATCTCCTTGCGCGCGCCCACCGTGTACAGCGCCACGCCCGCCCGCGCGACCAGCGCGCGGCCCGGCTCGACGATCAACATCGGCTCCGGCATGTCGTTGCGGTCGAGCGCCTCCCGCAGCGACTCGACGACGGCCTCCGCATACTGCTCGTGCGAAGGCACCGGTGTGTCGCGCAGGTAGCGCGCCGCGAAGCCGCCGCCCGGGCTGTAGTCGCGCAGCTCCAGGCCGTGCTTCTCGCGCATCTCGCGGGCGAACGAGATCATCACGTCATTCGCCTGCCAGTACGGCTCGATCGCCATCACCGGCGACCCCAGGTGACAATGCAGCCCGACGAGCTCCAGGTTCGCGCGCGCCTGCACTTGCACGATCGCTTCCTCGGCCTGGCCACTATCGATCGGGATGCCAAACTTGGTATCGAGTACGCCCGTTGTGGTCTTGACGTGCGTGTGCGCGTCCACGTTCGGCGACACGCGCAGCAGCACCGGCTGGCGTCGCCCCAGCGAACCCGCGATGTCGTCCAGCAACGCAAGCTCGTGGAAGTTATCGATAACGACGCGGCCCACGCCCGCTTCGACCGCCTCGCGCAGCTCTTGGGCCGACTTGTTGCTCCCGTGAAAGAGCACCCGCTCCAGCGGAAACCCCGCCGAACGCGCCACTGCCAGCTCGCCCCCCGAGACCACATCCAGCCCCAGCCCTTCTTCCGCCATCACCGACGCGATCCAGCGCCCCAGGTACGCCTTCGCTGCATACGCCACCGCGCTCTGCGCGTAGCGCGACGCGAACGCCTCGCGATACTCGCGTGCGGTCGAGCGCAGCTCCTCTTCGTCGAAGATGTAGAGCGGCGTCCCGAACTCGCGCGCCAGCTCGACAGCGTCGCACTCGCCCAGCGACAGGTGCCCGTCGGCCGTCGCCGCCGCTGTGCGCGGCAACACCGGCGCCCACGCAGGATCGAGGGAGGACATGATGAAGGCAGTATAGCGAGCGAACGCGCTGGGTGAGGGAGCTAGTACAATGCCCCCAGTCTTATTTCGGAGGTGCGCCATGCCCGAAACACCCTTGTCCATCGAAACAGCAGTACAGCAGCTAGCCGGCCTGTTCGCCGGTCGCACGCGCGACGAGCAAAAGGCCCTCCTCGCCGCGCTCGAGCGCGCTGGCGCCGGCGTCTACCGCGCCCTCGCCGCAGACGAGCCAGACGCATCGCTTCGCGAGGCGCTGCTCGCGGCAGCCGCGCGAGAAGAGCGGAACGCGGAGGTGCTGGAAGGGGCGCTCGGTGGCTAAGGCCCGGCGCGATGACCCGCTCGCTCGCGTCCGTGAGCTCTGCCTCGCGCTTCCGGAAGCGGCGGAGAAGCTCGGCTACAGCAGGCCCGTGTTTCACGTGCGCGACAAGACGTTCGTGATGTACATGGACAACCACCACGGCGACGGGCGGCTCGCGCTCTGGTGCAAGGCGCCGCCCATGGCGCAAAGCGCCCTTGTTGGCGGCGACCCGGAGCGCTTCTTCGTACCGCCCTATGTCGGTCCGAAGGGCTGGGTCGGCGTCCGCCTCGACCGCGACCTCGATTGGGGCCTGATCGCCGACATCATTACGGACGCCTACCGCGCGGCCGCTCCGAAACGCCTGCTCGCAGCGCTAGAGGGGTGAGGGCGGCCGCGGGGTGCGAGGAGGCGGCGGTGGGGTACTGGAGAGGAGCTAGTAAGTCGCAGGCGGCGTTATTCTGGCGGCCGTGGTGATATACCATAGATGGCGTTCAGCAATTCCTCAATTGCCGTGTCATAGAAGCTATCTTCTCTAAGGTCGATCCGCCGCACGTGCCTCACTAGAGGCGGAACCTCAACATCTTCTCGAAGGATAGGGATGACTCTGGGTTTCTCAGTCTCGATCGCACGAGTAAGTGCATTTCGATACTCTGCTGTGCACCAGTCAGAATTCTGGAAAGCTGCTGAGACCACCATCACAAAGACCGTTGACCTCTCCAAGCCCTCCTCGATCTTGCCAACCACGGAATCACCAGCGAGTATCTCCCACTCATCAAACCACACCTCTACTCCTTGCCGGTATAGGTCTTCAGCGAGCCTCCGCGCCAACGGCTTCTCGTTCTTGTTGTGACTCAAGAACACAACATGTCTTGCCTTCCTCATTGGTTCTTTAGCAGAAGTATCCTGACGGCCACCGTACAGGCTCTCGAATCTCTCTTCGACGATCGCCCGCGCACTTGTGTTGGTACTCGAAACTATTCGCTGCAAAGCTGGCTCCAGATCAGCTAAGGGTAAGTTTTCATTCCACGCAGTCAGTTGTCCATTCTTTTGAGCCAGAAAGTCTAGCCTTAGGCTCCACATGCCAGCCGTTATGCCTACAAGCAGGCCGCGGCGACCCACAGCCGCGCCCTTGTACTCGTAACGTGTCTTCTGCTGACCCAAGGCGTCACGCAGGCGTTCGAGGCTTGAGCGGAGGTTCTTCCATCGAGGGTCCTCTGCAAGCGCAATGGTCGCGTTTACATCCATGCCAAAAAGCCAGTCGGTGCCAGTAACCGTACTTGAAGTTACGGGGATGCCCTTGACCTTGAAGGTCAGCTCGTGTGGTGCGAACTCCCACTCGAACCAGAAGTCCACGATCCTGCGAACGCCGTTCATTCAGCTTCGATATTACCTCATCTTCATCGGCCGCCTCTTTAGCTGACCGCTGACGGCTCGATACCTACCCCACCTCCACCGTTGTCTCCGGCCCCGCGCCCGACGTGCGCACGCGGCCTTCGCGCTCCAGCTTCGAGAGGTGGCTGAGCACCTGGCTCGTCGCCATGCTCACCAGACGCTTGTCCAGCTCCGGGTAGATCGCCTTCACGATGCGCCGCACCGTATCGCGACCCTCCCGCACCAGCGACAGGATCTGCTCCTCGCGCTCGTGCCGGTGGTCGATCAGCTCCTGCAGCTTGCGGTTCGGTTCGCGCACCACCGGCCCGTGGCCGCAGCACATCACGTCGGCGTTCAGCGACTGCATCTTGCGCAGCGACTCGATGTACTGCGCCATGTCGCCGTTCGGCGGCGGCGGCACCACCGTCGTGCCCATGCCCAGCACGTTGTCGCCGGCGAACAGCACCAGCCCCTCCTCCAAAAACGGCGACAGATGCCCCGCCGTGTGCCCCGGCGAGTGCACCATCCGCAGCGTCAGCGAACCGACGCGCAGCGCATCGCCGTCCGAGACGACGTCGTCCGGCGCGCCCCGCGCCGCTTCCTGCTGGAACCGGCGCGTCTGCTCGGCGAACTCCTTGCGCTCCTGTGACACCTCAACGTCCGACGGCAGTCCTTGCGACGCCGCCTTCTGCAACAGCGGCGCCTCGTCCTTGTGCATCACGATGCGTGCGCCCGTCGCCTCGCGCAGCTTGTGCGCGCCCGACGCGTGGTCGAAGTGGTGGTGCGTGATCACGATGTAACGCACCGCCACTCCGTCGAATTCGCGCAGCGCCTCCAGCCGCTTCCCCATCGACTCCTCGTCCGAGAACCCCGCATCGATCAGCGCGCCCTCCGCGCCATCGACGATCAGGTGCACGTTCGGCGGGTACGGCTGCGGGAACCAATCGATCTTTACATCCAGGCTGTGTACGTGCGGCGTGATCTCCATCTGCCACCTCCTCGGCGGGCCTGCCGTCCGGCAGGCGGGCCGATAGTAGCAGGAGCGCGCGCAGGGTGTCCAACGCGGACCACCATCCGGGGGCGATCGCCACCCGCGCTAGGTGCGCTTGCCAGCGGTCGGGTAGTTGCGGACGGCGATGTACGTTACGGCCAGTCCGAACACACACATCACGAGGCCAAGGCCAAATGCGACGGCCGCCTGCTCCCCACCGACAGCGTCGCCCGCCTTGCCCGTATCCGGCAACGACGCGGGCGGCGCAACCACGGGCACCCGCACGATCTGCATAACGCCGTCGCAGATGGCCTGCACCGTGATCGTGCCAGTGGTGCTGCCGGCGTGAAGCACCGCCGTGGCGTGTCCACGCGCATCCGTACTGACGTGGCCGCCATCGATGTAAACGTCAGCTCCCGGCCGGCTGGCGATGCTAAAGACGCAGTGAGCGCCGGCAATCGGGTTCCCGGCTGAGTCGACGATCGTGACCGTCACCTGAACGTCCTCGCCGGGCCCAGCCACGACGCCGGCAACGGCGATGGCTCCCTCAGCAGGCACCCCGAGTTCAGCCTGCGTATTCGTCGGCGTCTCGGTTGGCGTGTTGCTCGGTGCGGGCGTAGGCGTGCTTGTCGCCGATGGCGGTAGTGTGGCCGTGGGTACCGCTGCGGTCGGTGTCGCAGTGTGAGTTGCGGTTGGCGTCGGCGTGGCCGTGTCGGTCGGAGCGTTCGTCGGCGTCTCGCTCGCCGTGGCCGTGTCGCTCGGAGCGTTCGTCGGCGTCTCGCTCGCCGTGGCCGTGTCGCTCGGAGCGTTCGTCGGCGTCTCGCTCGCCGTGGCCGTCGCTGCGTTGGTCGGCGTATCCGTCGGTGTGTTCGTAGCCGTGTCCGTAGGCGTGCTCGTGGCCGTCTCGCTCGCCGTCGCCGTGTCGGTCGGAGCGTTCGTCGGCGTCTCGCTCGCCGTGGCCGTGTCGCTCGGAGCGTTCGTCGGCGTCTCGCTCGCCGTGGCCGTCGCTGCGTTGGTCGGCGTATCCGTCGCTGCGTTGGTCGGCGTATCCGTCGGTGTGTTCGTAGCCGTGTCCGTAGGCGTGCTCGTGGCCGTCTCGGTCGGCGTGTCCGTCGGCGTATTCGTCGGTATGTTCGTAGCCGTGTCCGTAGGCGTGGCCGTCGGCGTCGGTGTGTCCGTGGCCGTGTTCGTCGGCGTGTCGGTCGGTGTGTCCGTCGCCGTCTCGGTCGGCGTGTCGGTCGGTGTGTCCGTCGCCGTCTCGGTCGGCGTGTCGGTCGGTGTGTCCGTCGCTGTTTCGGTCGGCGTGTCCGTCGGCGTATTCGTCGGTGTTTCGGTCGGCGTGTCCGTCGGCGTATTCGTCGGTGTGTTCGTAGCCGTGTCCGTGGGCGTGCTCGTGGCCGTCTCGGTCGGCGTGGCCGTCGGCGTCGGTGTGTCCGTCGGCGTGTCGGTCACCGTCGGGGTGTTGGTGGGCGTGCGCGTGTCCGCCGGCCCGCCGTCCTTGAACGCGATGTAATGGTACGTCCCTGTTGTGTTCGTTTGGGCGTTCGTGCCCACTTCAAAGCCATCCGCCTGCAGCGCCTGGATGCGGTTCGCGCTTCCTGCGGACGTGTCCCAGTTGAACGCAAGATCACCTGCAGCACTGGCTGGTCGCCAGACCGCCTGATTGCCGCTGTCGCGTTTCACCCACACAAAGCTCGGCTGAAACCCGACGCCGGTAATTCCGCGATTATCGAGCCCGTCGCCGACGTAGGTGGACTGCGTGATGTTCGCGCTCGCGTTCCAGGCCATGTAGTGATAGGTCGTGCCCGACTGGTTGACGTCGATATTGGTGCCGAGCTGGAAGCCATCGGCCTCGATGGCTTGGATTCGGTCCGTAAGCAGAGACGTTCCGGGGATGCGAGAGGCGGCGTCGCCCGAGAACGAGGCAGTCCGAAAGATGGCTTCGTTGCCGTCGCCAAGCGTCGCCACCCACTCCGCCTGAAAGCCAACGCCTGTGATCGAGCGGTTGTCCGTGCCGTCGCCAACGTACGTGCCGAGCTTGAGCTCGTCGCCGACCTTCATCGCGACCCAGTAGATGGCCTGGCCGGAGTTGTTGACTCTGCTGCTCGTGCCGACGGTAAAGCCATCGGCGTCCAGTGATTGGACCAGGTCAGGCTGCAGAGCGTTAGCGAGGTTGAGCTCCTTCGAGGCGTCGCCCGACATCGTGCTGGTGCGAGCCACGGCGGTCTGGCCGCAGTCGCACTTGACGAAGACAACATCGGGCTGGAACCCTACGCCGGTGATCTGCCTATTGTCTGTGGCGTTACCGACGTACGAACCCGTCGCCAGCCGCATCGGTGCGGCAGCCAACGTGTCCGGCGACGACAGCAATCCGAAGGCGAGAACGGCGCCGATGAGCGTCCCTAGCAGAAGGAGGAGCGGTCGCCAGGCAATTGGCTGTAAGGCGCCAGACGGGCGCATTCGTGTGCCTCCAGTCTCCTATTGACGAGGCCGCACGGCGACGCCAGGTGCACTTCAATGATGGGTACTCCTACTTGGATATTCGTCTGGTTGCACAGACGCTTGAATGGGGGCCGCGTCCAGTCCGCAAAATAGGGGAAGGCCCTATCAGGTCAATGTCGTAGAGGTTAGAAACGGTCGAGCTAGCCAGCGCTTGGCGCTCACCTGACCCTGTTGGATCTCATCCTGAGCCAGCCGAAGGATCTCGTCCTGAGCCTGTCGAAGGACGCGCAGCATTGGGAGCTACCGCCCTCACGTCGTACCCTCGATCACGACATGCGCAGAACACCAACCATCCCACAGCACCTCGCGTCCCCGCGAACCTCGGCCCACCGGGCCAAACAATCAAACAGAACACGCATTTTGCGCACTCCCCAGACTCGACCCGTTCTCTTACACTTCAGACGATCAAAGATGCCTCCTCGCCTCCCACCGCAAGCAGACCTCCCGCTCCTGCGCCAGCGCCTCCTCGCCTGGCACCGGCGCCGTGCCCAGGAAGCGCCCTGGCGCACATCCGGCGATCCCTACCACGTCCTCGTCGCCGCCGTCATGGCGCAGCAGACCCAGATGTCGCGCGTCCTCCCCAAGTACGACGAGTTCATCGCCGCCTTCCCCGCGGTCGAAGCGCTTGCCCGCGCCTCGACCGCGGACGTGCTGCGACGCTGGGCGCCGCTCGGCTACAACATGCGCGCGTTGCGCCTCCATCGCGCCGCGCAGCAGGTCGCGCGCGCTGGTGCGTTCCCGCGCACTGCCGCGGAGCTCCAGCGAATCGAGGGCGTCGGGCCGTTCACCGCCGCCATCATCGCCTCGTTTGCCTTTGGCGAACCGGTCGCCGCGATCGACACGAACGTCCAGCGCGTCGTCGGACGCCTCCTCGGCGACGAGCGCCTCTCCGGCCGAACGCTCCAACAAGCCGCGAACGCCCTGCTCGCCCGCAAGGCGAGTGGCCGCTGGAACCAAGCGATGATGGACCTCGGCGCGACGATCTGCACGGCGCGTTCGCCCCGCTGCGAGTCGTGTCCGCTGGCTCGCTGGTGCCGCTCGCGACGGCGCTTCGCCGCGCGGCCCGCCCAGCGCGTCGCAGAAGCGAAGGCCGCCTACCAGCCGGGAACGCCGTTCAAAGGCTCCAGGCGCTACTATCGCGGTCGCATTGTCCAGGCGTTGCGTGACCTGCGACCGGGCGCGTCGCTGACCCCAGCGCAGCTGTTGGCTGATCTGCCCGAACGCGGCAGCCTCGATCAGAGGGGCCTGAACGAACTCCTGGCCGCCCTCGAACGGGACGGCCTCATTCGGCGGACGCCTCGGAACCGACTGCGGCTGCCCTAGCGCCCTAGCCCATAACGGCCTGACTGCTATGATCGAGTTGACCCAGAGCGGGTCGCTTTTCACATTGTGAACGTTGAACTTGGGAGGGAACGACTCGCGATCAACGTCGGGCGGCTCAACCTTGAGCTAAGCCCGCCGGCGGTTGATCTTCGCTCGCTGCCCATCTCTGTCCTGCCCCTGGCATACATCTGCATCAGCAGCGCCATCGCCGTTTGGCTTTCACCTCCCGAGGAGGTCAAAGCCGCCCTTGCGCTGCCTTCGCTCGCGTTCCTACCCCTGTTGATTGGTAGCGCTACCTTCCGCTACCTGCCGATCGACACGCCGGAACTCGACTGGTTCGGCCGCTCGCTCATCGGATGGCTGTTGGGGGCGTTGGTGCTGACGACGTTCGCTGTCCTCCTGCAGTTGGGAGGCCAAGCCTTCCTGCTCGAGCGAATCGGGCTGATTGGCCTCGCGTTGGCAGTCGTAGGCTTTCTCATCACGTACGTGCGGTCTCGGCGTCATCGATCGATTCAACTACCGATCACCGGTATCGCGGCTGCAGCGCTCGTTGTCGCGATGATCATCGCTGTGGCGCCGGCGGCAATCACGGCCTGGTACACGCCGTTCCCGCTCATCTCTCAGAACTTCCTCGACCCGCTCTTTTATTCGCAGCCTGCGCTGCGCATGCTCGATCACGGTTACATGGACCTCGATAACCTCGCCCATGCCCCGGCGCTCCTCACACTGGTCGCGATACACAGCCAGCTCTACGATGTGCAGCCGCTCTCGTTCGTGTGGATGGGGCCATTCCTCCTCCACATGGTGCTCGGCGTGGGGCTCTTCCTCTGGGCGCGTGAGGTCTCCGGACGCTGGACGACCGGCGTGCTCGTGGCCGGCATCGGCGTGTTCATCCTCACGGGCACCATCCTCTTTCAGTCGACGCCCGTCGTGATGCGTTCGAATACGGTGCTCTTCGCACTGGTTCCGATGTGCCTCTACATCATGCACCGGCTGGTGACCGAGAGCGACACCACGCGCCTGTCCAAAATCGAAGGGCTGATCATGCTCCAGCTCACCGCGGGTGTGCTGTTCGTGCTGATGAACATCGCCAGGCTGGGCCTGTTCTCAAACGAAGATCGTGTGCCGCTGCTCGTCGGCATCGCGTTCGCCATCGGCGCCGTCTTCGCAACGACGAATCGATCCCGCCGACAATGGCCCGGCGTGCTGGCATTTTTCCCGATCATCGTATGCTTCATGGCTTTTCACATTTACGAAGGCGCGATCTTCCTCACGGCCGTCATCATCTATGGATTTGCCTTATCGCTGCGCGACACGCTCTTCCAGCCGATCCTCGCCCTGGCGATATCGATCGGTGCGGTGGGCTTCTTCTACCTCCAGGACGCGTTGGTCATCGTCTACCGAAGCGACTTCTCCCTCGCATCGTCGCTTGTGCTCGGTAGCACGTACAACGAGATCCCGATCACATTCGCGACAAGGATCGATGAAATCACCGGGATCCTTTCCTGGGAGGTCATCACGCTGCTCTGCATCGGGGCAGCCGGCTTCTTCATCCGGCCGCGCAGCTCATACGGGCGCGCGGTGCTGATCACTGCATCCTTCCTGTTCATCGCGTACATCATGCCAGACGCCCGCGCCCACCGCATCGGACGCGCGATGGCGCCGTTTCTCGCGCTGCTGTTCGTCGCGGGCGCTGACCACGTCGGGTGGCTCGCACGGCACGCCGTCCGGATGATCGATCGGGACCGGCCCATTGTCCAAGAGATCGTGCAGTTCTGTTTGCCGGCGGCCGCGTTCTCCGCGATCTTGCTTCCATTCCTGCACTTGTACACGCTCATCCCCGCCGAACAATCACACCACTCGAAAGTGGCGGATGTCGAATATGCCGTAGCGGACTGGTTCCACGACAACACGGGTGAGAACGTGCGCGTTATAAGCGATTACCGCACGATGCAGATCGTCACGTCGTTTGCGAACAAAGTAAGCCTGACCGAACGTCAGCTCTACCCGGTCGAATTGACCGACCAAGGCCGCGCACAGATGGCAGAGATCAAGAACAGCGTTCTCGATGCACCGAGCTCAGAAGCGGCGTGGAGCGCCATCCAGAGACTCGTCGGCAGCGAGCCCGAGCGCGAGAAAGACTTCCTGAAGGCGGCCGGGCTCTCGACTGAGCAGCCCACCTACTACGTCGCCTGGACGGGACGCACGTCGCTGTGGGTGGGCGCATCTGGGATTGGTCCGGTTCGGCAGACCAGCGTCCGTGACCCGTACTTCTACGAAACGGACATCTTCCGAGACCAGCGCTACTTCCGGCTCGTGGCGAACATCAATGACGGCGCGGGATACATCTACCAGGTGTTGCCCACACCCCAGCCGTAGACCTTGAACCTTGCAGGCGCGGCGAAACGCTCCTTTGCTATCATCTCTCCTCGAGGCACCCTCATGCTACGCCCCGGACAAATCCTGCTGGAGGTTCTCACATGGAGATTCACGAGGAAGATCAACTGCGTCTGGTCAAAGTAGGGCCGCTCGGCTCGTTCGCCAACAACGCCTACTTGATTCAGGACACCGATTCGGGCGACACGCTCCTCATCGACGCCCCGACTGATGGGGAGCGCGTCCTCGATGGACTAGAGGGTGGACGCGTCACGCAGATCGCCGTCACCCACCGCCACCCGGATCATTGGATGAGCATCGAAGCGCTCAAGGCGGCCACCGGCGCGTCCGTGCTCTGCCACGAGGCCGACCGCGAGCCGTACGCCCAGCATGTGGACAGCACGATCGCGGACGGCCAGGAGATCGTTGTGGGCAAGCTGCGCGTGCTCGCGATCCACACGCCCGGGCATACGCCGGGTAGCATCTGCCTGCTCGTCAGAAGACATCTCATCAGCGGCGATACGCTCTTCCCCGGCGGCCCCGGTCGGACGAGTCGAGCAGAGGACCTGCAGGAGGAGATCCGCTCGATCACCTCACGGCTGTTTGAGCTGCCGGACGACACTCAGGTGCATCCGGGCCACGGCGATGACGGGACGATCGGCCAGTCCAAGCGCGAGTACGCCATCTTCACCTCAAAGGGACACCCTGCGGACCTCTGTGGCGACGTTACGTGGGAGGCAAGCTAGGATTGGAATCTTGTACTCGAAGTTCGAGTTCACACCGTCCTCGCCCCTCCAGGGGAGAGTCGTTTAGGGCGGAGGTTTTACTTCGAGATGGTTACCAGGATCTTGTGGGCGTGCTGGATGTGATCGAGGTCGTGGACTCGTTGGAAGCCGGCCCATTCCAGACAGCTGAGAGGCCCAAAGAACGGGTGTGGCAGCGTCATCTCCGTGTCCGGAGCGTCGGGCAGATCGCGCACGGCATCACGGAGGTCGCTGTTCGTACGCCGTAGGTCATCGAGAACCTGGCGATAGCTCCGGCTGTCGTCCTGGGGCATCATTCCTATGCCCGCACCCTCCAGGTCTTCGGCAGGAGGCACGCTGCTGCGGGCGATGTGATGGATGAGCTTCGCGATCAGCCGCTCTGTGAAGACCGTGTGCACCGCCAGCTCGTGCAGGCTCCACTCGTCCGGCGCCGGCTTGCGCTGGGCCTGCTCCTCCGAGGCCGAGCTGTAGATGGCGAGCAGCTCTTCCTGGGTCTCGCGCACGCTTTCGATGATGGCATCAGGGCGCTTGGTCGCGTGGTCGCGCATGATCGCGACGTAGCGCTCGCGCGCAGCTTGGATATCTTCGCTTACCATCTCACTCGCCGCCTGGCTCCACCTCGGCCCAAGGGGCCGACGGAGATTACCAAGAGCGCAGTCGCGTGGCAAGCGACGCGGCGAGGCAGGCGGGGTGAGGGAGTGAAAGAGCAAGGCAATGTCCTTGTTCGCTGCCTAATCCGGCGCACCTTCGATCCTGGTACATTGCAGTACAACCGCCCGAAAAGGAGGCGCCCGTGCCCGAGTTCGACGACGCCTGGTACGAAGACTGGAAGCGCCGGATGGAGGAGTCCGGCGGCAACATCATCCTCGCATTGGGCCTGCGACCGATCGAAGAGAGCGCAGACCGCGTCGTGATGGAGATGCCCTACGGGCCGAACGTGCGGCAGGGCACGGGCGTATTCGCCGCGGGTGCGCTGATCCAGCTCGCCGATGTCGCCGCCACGATGGTTTGCTTCCAGGCGATGGACCCCACACGCGAGCGCCAGGACCTGCCCTTCCCGCTCTCCGTGCAAATCAGCTCGAACCTGCTGCGCAACACCGACCGCGGGAAGGCGATCGCCACCGCGCGCATCGCGCACAAGGGCCGGACGATGATGGTCGTCGAGTCAGAAGTGCGCGACGATCGGGACCGCCTCCTGGCGCTCGTCACGAGCACGCACTTCGTCGGCCAGCCGCGCCAAGCGCCGCCGGGCTAGCTCGACCGCGCGCGCGCTCCAGAGCCCGCCCGAGGAGGTGGTGGTGGTGGTAAGCTGGCTTGGGAGGTCCACCATGGGACGCGAACAGCTCGAGACACTGAGCCAGATCATTCAGCAGCAGCTCGCCCTTGGGACGGCTGGCGTGATAGCAGGCTCCTGGTCGATCCGTTTCAACAAGGATTACAAGGCGTTCGAGTTCGACAAGTGCGAGTTCGAAGGGTACTGCGAGGAGCGCCCGTCCATGATCGCGCTGGACGGCACGGTGCTCGATCCCGGCGGGCCGCTGCTGAGCGAACCGAGCGGGGCTTGACAGCCCAGCGTTCCCTGTGAGATACTGCCCGTCGCTTCTGGAAAACTCACGATGATGAGGAAATGCCGCCCCCGCTAACGCGCGCGTTGCGCCGGCCGAACGGCCGGCATGTACGCAACGCCCGCCTCGATAGTTATCGAGGCGGGTTTTTGTTTGTCCAGAATCCGCCGCGTGCCCCTCCCGAGGAGCCCGAACGCCTCGCACCAA
>JBAROU010000139.1:0-7664 GCA_049642385.1 Dehalococcoidia bacterium
CGCTGCTACCCAAGGCTTCCGAGCGGATCGACGCGCAGGGCCTCGGCCCCGCGGAGACGTTCGATGTAGAGAACGAATGCGGTTCGGGTGGTTGCCAACAAAGCGTGGGCGATTTCCTGGTGCACTGTCACGTAGCGCACCATTACTTTGCCGGCATGTGGGGGCTGTGGCGGGTGTACAACACGCTGCAGGACGGCGCCGCCTCGACCGACACGCTACTGCCGCTTCGAGAACTGCCAGACAGGGAAGGAGGCGCGGAGCCCGCCGTGACCTCCGCGGACCTGGTGGGCAAGACGATCGAGTGGGGCGGTCGAGATCGCACGGTGAGCAAGAGCGGCCTTGCTGACTGGGTGGAGCAGCAGCTTCCGCCAGCGGGCGAGCCGGCGTCCAATGACGCGTCCGTCTTCGCCTGGACGAAGAACGGCGACACGTACCTCAACGAACCAGAGACGGACGAGGTGTGGCCTGGATACCGCTCGCCTGCGCCGGGAACGCGGCCGCCCATTACCTTCGACCCGAAGACGGGCAAGCTCGCCTACCCCTTCTTACGGCCACACCTGGGAAAACGTCCGCCGTTCGCGCCCAACCACGGCCCGTCGCCCTACTTAGATCCGGTCACCGACGGCACGGAGCCGGCCCGCCCTGGGGCAAACGGCCCGAGCAGCGTTTGCCCGGCAGGGACCAAGCCGAAGAGCTTCGTTATCCACGCTATTGAGGTCCCGATCACCTACAACAAGAAGGACGACATTGTCGATCCGGCGGGCGAGCTGTTCGTGCTCAAGGGACAAGAGGCCGCGGTCCGGCGAGACAACGATCAGCGCGTTCCCCTCGCGATTCGGGCCAACGCCGGTGAAGACTGCGTCGACGTCGTCCTAAAGAGCGAGCTAACCGACAGCCCACAGAACCACAACTACGCCAAGGTCAACCTGCATATCCACTTCGTCCAGTTCGACGTGCAGGCGAGCGATGGCGTCATCGCCGGGTTCAACTACGAGCAGTCCGTGCGGCCGTTCGCGGTGGAAGGAGAAAAGCTGCAAACGCCCGCCGTTGCTGGAGCTTCCTCTGTGCTGCTTACAAGCGCCGAACGCTTCCATGCTGGTGCAGTCGTCGGCGTCGGCATGGATCAGGATGCAACGTTCGAGGTGAGACGGATCCAGGCGATCAGGCAGAGCACCGTGATCTTCGATCAACCGCTCCAGTATGCGCACGTCGTGGGTGAGATCGTAAGCACCGAGTTCGTCCGCTATCGCTGGTACCCTGACGTCCAGTTCGGCACGGCCTATTTCCACGATCATGTCAACGCGATCGACGGCTGGAGACACGGGCTCATCGGGGCGCTCATTTCGGAACCGCCGGGATCTACGTATCACGAGCCGCAAAGCGGCGATCCGATCGAGAGCGGGCCGATCGCTGACATCCGTACCAGCGCCAAGGTGTCGACCGACGTCACCGGCAGCTTCCGCGAGCTGGCCCTCTTCATTCAGGACAACAACCCGCTCACCCACGTCGGGCGTTCCAGCGGCAGCGCGTTCAACTTGCGCGCAGAACCGCTGGACGATCGCGGCGGCGACCCAGCCCAGCTTTTTAGCAGCGCGGTCCACGGCGACCCGGACACACCGGTGCTTCGAGCCTATCTCGGCGATCCGCTCGTGATCCGCGCGCTCGTCGGCGCGACGAACGACATGCACACGTTGCACGTGGACGGCCACTGGTTCCGCTTCGAGCCGTATAGCGCCACGTCGCCGCCGGTGAATACGGCGCACCTGGGCATCTCCGAGCGCTACGATGTCGTGATTCCGCGCGCCGGCGGCCCTCAGGCGTTACCCGGCGATTACCTCTACTACAACGGTCGCACGTTCAAACTGCGAGAAGGGAGTTGGGGCATCCTGCGCGTGCTCGACGGTGCGGGCGACAGCGGGCTCCAGCAGCTGCCAGGGCACGAAACGATTCCACCTCCCGCAGCAGCGCTGTGCCCTCCCGGCGCTCCTAAGAAAAGCTTCGATGTCGCCGCCATCGACGCGCCTCTGCCGATGCTCAATGGCAAGAACGGAAGGCTATTTGTCCTGAAGCAGGACGAACAAGATGTAGCAGCCGGCCGGCGTCCTCCGGAACCACTTGTGCTGCACGTCAACGTCGGTGACTGCATCAGGATCGATCTGGCGAACGACACCAAAGACGGCCCTGTTTCGCTTCACGCTGACATGCTCGCGTACGATCCGAAGACATCCGCAGGGATAGCAGCGGGAGCAACCCCTACTCAAACCGTCGCGCCAGGCGAGATGCGGACGTATACGTTCTACGCGCACCCGGAGGTCGGCGAAACGATCGCGCTGCTGCGCGATTGGGGTAACGTGCTCGAAAACCCGGGCATCGGGCTCTACGGTGCGATCGTCGTCGGCCCAAGGGGCGCGATATTCCGAGACCCCATCACGAACGACGACATCGCCCTACGATCGAGCTGGCGCGTGAATGTGTTCCCCGAGGACGCTACGCCCTATCGCGATTTCGCGCTGTTCTTCCAGGATCAGGACGAATCGATCGGAACGCACCGCATGCCATACACAGTAAAGGTCAACGATCTGGTTGGTCTGAACTACAACGCCGAGCCGTTAGACAAGCGGCTCCAACGAAACGACGACCCAGCGTTGGTTTTCCGAAGCGAAGTACACGGCGATCCGGCTACCCCGCTCCTGGAGTCATTCGCCGGCGAACCGGTACAGGTACATGTGCTCGCACCCTGGAGCGAGCAAGCGCAAGTGTTCAGCATCGAGGGCCACGCATGGCCCGTAGAGCCCAGGCGAGCCGGCAGTTCCATGATCAGCGCCGCCCAGATCGGCGGGCTGGAGGCGACGACATTCAAGATAGGAGACGCTGGGGGCTCCGCTCGCCTGCCTGGCGATTACCTGTACGGCGATCACAGGGAGCCATATCGAGAGGCCGGCCTGTGGGGTTTGTTCCGGGTGTATCCAGAAGACGCGTCGGCTGAGACGAAGCTCCTCCACCTTCAATGCGTCCGCGTCACGTGCGGCGGCGGCTGGTCGATGCCCGTCTGGGCGATAGGACTGGGCGCGGCGCTTGTCGCGGCGTTCGCTGCTAGCGCTATCACCATACTCCGCCGCCGAACCCGGCCCCGCCTGCGAGGCTCCTGAGCGCCGCAGCTGGCTAACGAACCTTCTGCGAGCGCGCGTTCTCCGGCACTATGTGAAGATGGAAGCCGGCGTGATTCTTGTCGTCCTGGCTGCGGCGCTGCTGGCCGGCGTAGCGCAAGGGCTGACGGGTTTCGGCTTCGCACTGATCGTCGTTCCCATGCTGCTGTTCGTCGTCGATGTGCAAGAGGCGGTCGTGATGTCCTCGGCGCTCGGTACCGTGAGCGTAGCCTTGGTGTCGATGCGAAGCTGGCGGCACGTCTCTTGGCCGTTGGTGCTTCGATTGCTGGCTGGAAGCTTCGCTGGCATGCCCGTCGGGCTGCTGATCTTACTGTTCGCGCCCCAGGAGCCACTGCGCATCGCCGTCGCCCTCGCCGTGTTGGTGATGGCGCTGGGCCTGACCTGGGGGTACCGGCTGCCGGCCGGCGGCACCGGGAGGGAGCTTGCCGTTGGTGCGTTCTCCGGAGTCCTGCGCACGAGCACGAGCCTCGCCGGGCCGCCCGTGGTGTTTTACCTCCAGGCTCGCGCGTTTGAGCCGCCGAGCTTCCGGGCGACGTTGGTGATGTTCTTCCTGGTGGGGAACATCGTGGCGCTGGCCGCCTTCGTCGCAACGAGCGTGGTAACCAGCCGATCGATCGTCTATTCCGCGATCGCTCTGCCCCTCGTGTTCGTGGGCGTGGCAGGCGGTGATCGTCTGCTGGGGCGAATCGATCCGGTGCTGTTCCGGCGACTCGTGCTAGCGCTACTCGTAGGAACGGCGCTCTCTGGTGTCGGGTTGTCACTCCAGCGATTGCTCGGCTAGCACTTGGGTATCTCAACAGCAGGCGTGGTCCGGCTATCGGTTCCCGTCAGCGCGTGTCTGTGCTACCGAATCGACGTTCGCGCCGTCATACTAGGTGTGCTCGCGGGCCCATGCGAACGAGAGACGGATGAAGGGAGCGTTATGTCGATTTCCGCCCAACAACGGGAGTTCCTCGAGAAAAAGCGTCTTGCTATCGTCGGTCTCGACCGCAAGGCTGGCCCGCCACATCTCACGCCTGTCTACTACGCGCTGGACGGCGACGACATCGTTATCTCCACCACGGCAGCGCGCTTCAAAGCGAAAGCGGTCCGAGGTAACCCCGAAGTCTCGCTTTGTGTGCTGGGCGAAGAGCCGCCGTTCCCCTACCTGCTGATCTACGGCAACGGCGCGATCGAAGAAAGCGGCGCGGTCGATGTGATGATGACCATCGGCGAACGCATGATGGGCAACCCCCTACCCGACTCCGCCCGCCCCGCGATCGAAGAACGCGCGAAGAAAGAAGGCAGGGTCGTGCTGCGCGTGACGCCGACGCGGTCGTCCGGGAACGTTTAAGCTGCGGTTGAAGGCCGTCTACCGCTAGGCGTCACAGTTCGCTACGATGCTCCGCGATGCCAAACCGCCCCTTGCCTGAACCAACACCGGAGACGCAGGCCTTCTGGGATGCGTGCCGCGAGCACCGGCTGATGCTGCAGCGCTGCCTGGAGTGCCCGGGGCATCCTGCTTACTTCTACCCCCGACCCTTCTGCCCCACCTGCCTGTCCTCAAACGTCGAATGGTTCCAGGCATCCGGGCGCGGAAAGCTGCACACATACGTCATCGCGCACCGCGGCGCGCAGGGCTTCGATGACGCTGTGCCGTATGTAATCGCTGTGGTGGAGCTGGACGAAGGGCCGCACCTGATGTCGAACATCGTCGGCGTTGAGGCGACGCCGGAGCACCTCCCGGTCGAGATGCCAGTAGAAGTTACGTGGGAGGATATAGAACGCGACAGACGCGGTGTAACCGAGCACGTCGCGCTTCCGCTCTTTCGCCCGGCCAGCGACGGAGGCGCGCACTGAGCTCCCTGAGCATGGCGGCGGCCATCGTCGGGGCGGCGGAGACGGAGGAGCTGGGCGTCATCCCCCACATGTCGGCGCTCCAGCTTCACGCCGACGCGGCGATCCGGGCGTTAGCCGATGCCGGCATGGACAAAAGCGAAGTCGATGCGATCCTGACCGCAGCGAATCCGTCCCAGATCGCAGAGTACCTACAGATCACGCCACGCTTTGTAGATGGTACGGCCGTGGGCGGCTGTTCGTTCATGTTGCATGTGGCACATGCGGCCATGGCGATCGCGACCGGCCGCTGCCACGTCGCGTTGATCACCCACGGCCAGAGCGGCCGCTCACGCGTGGGCGAAGGTGGACGCTTCGGCGGAGGCGCAACGCCATCCGGCCAGTTCGAGAGCCCGTACGGCGCGTGGGGGCCACCATCGGCCTTTACAATTCCCTTCGTCCGCCACATGCACGAGTACGGCACGACGGAGGAGCAGCTCGCGTCGGTCGCCGTGGCGCAGCGCCAATGGGCGGAGCGCAACCCACGCGCAATGATGCGCGACCCGATCACGGTGGGGGACGTGCTTGGCTCGCGGCTTATTTGCTGGCCGTTCCACTTGCTCGAGTGCTGCCTGGTCACCGACGGCGGCGGCGCGCTCGTCATGGTGTCGGCGGAACGAGCGAAGGACTTCCCCAAGCAGCCCGTCTACGTGCTTGGCATGGGAGAATCGGTTGAGATGTCGATGATCTCGCAGATGCATGACTTTACGTCGTCCCGCGCGTTCGTGACCAGCGGCCGCGAGGCGTTCGCAATGGCCGGCATCGAGCGCAAGGACGTCGACCACATCATGATCTACGACGCCTTTGCCCACCTGCCCATCTTTGCCTTGGAGGATCTGGGATTTCTGAAGAAGGGCGAGGCCGGGCCGTGGTTCGGCGAGATGCGGTCGGCGCCGGGCGGCGATCTACCCGTGAATACGAATGGCGGTGGGCTGTCCTACACACACACGGGCATGTATGGCATGTTCGCGATCCAGGAGAGTGTGCGTCAACTCCGTGGCGAGGCGGCGGCGCAGGTGCCGAACGTGCGGGTGAGCGTCGCGCACGGCGTGGGCGGGATGTTTTTCGCAGCGGGGACGCTGATCCTCACGAACGACGCCGGCGCCTAGCCAACCCTAGCGCTCCTGTGGGAACCGCCCGAAGAGCGGCTCGACCAGGTCGGGGCCCTGGCGGATCGTGTGGCCGCCATCCACGCCGATGCACTGGCCGGTGATCCAGGACGCGTCGTCGCTGAGCAAGAACGCAACGATGCCCGCCACGTCGTCCGGCGCGCCGAGACGCGAGACAGGCATGCGACGCTTGTACTCGGCGACGACGCCTTCGTTCGACCAGAGCGGCTGCGCCAGATCCGTCTTCACCAGCCCCGGCATGACAGCGTTGACGCGGATGCCGAACTCGCCCAGGTCGTCAGCCGTGCAACGCGTGAGCATGTTCAGCCCGGCCTTCGCGGAGCAGTACGAGACCATGTGGCGGTGGGTGAGCGCTCCGGCGATCGAGCTGATGTTGACGATACTGCCGCCGCTCCTCTTTTTCATTTCGCGCGCCTCAGCCCGCAGCGAGCGAAAGACGCCCGTCAGGTTCGTATCGACGACGCCGGCGAACTCCTCAGCGGTGCTGTTCAGCACGTGGCCCACACCACCCACGCCTGCCGCGTTCACCGCGATATCGAGCGCCTCGAAGCGCTCGACCGTCGCTGCGACGGCAGCATCGACGGAGGCTTGGTCACGCACGTCGCAGGCCACGGCGAACGCGCGATCGCCCAGCTCACGCGCGGCCGCTTCGACAACATCGATCCGGCGACCTCCGATCGCGACGCTGCCGCCACCTTCGACGATCGCCTGCGCACAGGCCAGACCGATCCCTGTCCCGCCGCCGGTTACAAACCCGACTCTTCCTTCGAGATTCGGCATCATCCACCTCCTGCAGCACGAACGAGGATAACAGAGGCCCATCGTCCTCGCTCGACAGCCTCTGCCCGCACCCTTCGTTCCGGCTTCCGCTAACGTGCGTCGCTCGTTAGACTGTACCGTCACCCGCCAGATATCCATGCACAGATGACCGACGAACAGCTCGACCTACGCGCCGGAGCTCGGCTGATCCTAAGCGAGGTCCGACGCCAGTGGCTGCCGATGGGGCTTGGCCTTGTCGCCGCCCTGGCGTGGACTCTGGCACGCCTCGGCATCCCGATCCTGACGGGAGAAACGATCGACCGGGCGATCGATCTACCGGGCGGCCCCGACCTCAACCTCCTCCTCCGACTGACCCTCGCGGTCATTGGCCTCGCAGCCGCTCAGGGCGTAGCAGCGGCGCTGCGTCGCTACTACGCGATGCGCACCAGCTATCGCGTCGAGGCCGACCTGCGCACCCGGCTCTACGCCCGCGTGAACCGACTCTCGTTCGACTACTACGACCGCACGGCGACGGGCCAGCTCATGTCGCGCGGCAGCACGGACCTGCACGAGGTGCAGCAGCTCGTGGTCAGCATCCCGATCAACAGCGCGTTCCTGATGATGGCGATCGGTGCGTTCGTCGTGCTGCTGCACGAACATGTGCTGCTCGCTGTGCTGGCGATCTTGGTCTATCCCGCGGTCACGGCGATCACGGTTCGCTTCTTCAACAAGC
>JBAROU010000068.1:0-6227 GCA_049642385.1 Dehalococcoidia bacterium
CAGCCGTTGAGCGCATTCGCGATGTAGGCGAGCTTCAAGTTGCCCATCACGATCACGTCCGGCAGCTTCGCGACGTCCTTCGCGTAGTCGGGATCCATGTGGATTGGGACGTACTCATCGTTCGCACCAGCGAATCGGTTGAGCTCCATGTAGCCGACCTTCCGGCTGTAGGGCGTTATCTCCTGCCCCTCCTCGATATCGTCCCAGAACAGCTCTGCCATCGCTTCTCCTCTACCCTACTGCAAGTTCTCCGGCCCGTAGATGCGCAGCAGCGTCCAGCGGGTCGTCAGCGCGTGTTCCTGTCGCTGGTTGAAGAAATCGGCCTGGAGCACCATGACGAGCATCACACCGCCGTCGTCGCGCGGCTTCTCGTGCAGGCTGACGAGCTTCGGCTTCGCCGTGACGACATCGCCCGGGCGCACCGGAGTGTACAGCTCGTACTCGTTGCCGCCGTTCAGGCCAACACGGTACTTGCCCATCGTCGGGTTGATCTTCTCGAGTAGCCCGGCCAGCCACGGGAAGCTTGTGCAAAACGTCGGCGGCGCGATCAGGCCACCGTGGGGGCCCCTCTTCGCGGCCTCCTCATCGTAGTAGAGGGGGTTCGGTTGGTCCGGGAACGCGATCGCTGTCGCGAACTTTCGCGTCGCGCTCTTGTCGACTTCGATCGTGACGGACGCCTGCTCCACGCCGACGAGGGCCTGCGCGGCGTCCGTGATCACCTTCGACATTCGTCCTCCTCTTCGACCTAGGCGGGCGTGAACAGCGGCAACGAGAGGCCGTTCTCCTGATCCTCCCACCTCACGCGCACGCGCTGGCCGACTCGCACGTCCGTCGTCGGATCGTCGACGCCGACGACGCTCGAGAGGATTCGGAACCCTTCATCGAGGTCGATCCAGGCGACAGTATACGGCACGCGGTCCTTGAACCAGGGCAGGCCGATCTGGCGGATAACAGTATACGTATACACCGTTCCCTCCCCCTTCGAGGTCCGCCAGCTCAGCTTCATGCTCATGCAGTGGGTGCAATGACGGCGCGGGAAGAAGACCACCCCAGCGCAGTCGTCGCAGGTCTGGTAGCGCAGCTCGTGGCTCTTGGTCGCCTCCCAGAAGGGCTTCGTGTCGGGCTCGGGGAAGACGGGCAGCGGGCGCGTCGTCGCTTCGGCCATGCTAGTCGGCCCCCAGAATGACCGTACCGGCGCTGTGACGCCCGCCCAGCCGCCCACCGAGGCCGCTGGCGACGGCGAGCCGCGCGCCCGCCACCTGCGACGTGGATTGCCCGCGCAACTGGCGCGTCGCTTCGATCAGGAGGAAGATGCCGCGCATGCCCGGGTGGTTCGACGAAAGACCGCCGCCGTCCGTGTTGAGGGCGGGTTTGGCTTCGCTGTCGAATCGCAGGCGGCCCCTCTCCACGAACGAGCCGCCCTCGCCCTTCTTGCAGAAGCCGAGATCCTCGATCGCAGCGAGGACGCTGATCGTGAACGCGTCGTAGAGCATCGCGATGTCGATCTCGTCCGGCCGCACACCCGCCTCGCCGAAGGCAGAGGGGCCGGAGCGCGCGGCGGCGCTGACCGTGATATCGCGATCGTTGTCCGGGTACTCCACGGCTTCGCCAGTACCAATGATCCAGGCCGGTTGCTGCTTGCAGTCACGCGCAACATCCGCCGAAGCGATGACCACCGCCCCGCCGCCATCCGAGACCATACAGCACTCCAGCATGTGAAGCGGGTCGGCGATCAAGCGCGATGACACGACGTCCTCGACGGCGAACGCGCCTGTCTTCTTGTATCCGAGGTCTTGCAGCGCCTGCATCGCTTCCGGGTTGCGCGTCGCGTGGTAGCGCGCTGCGACGCTGATCTGGGCGAGCTGCTCGCTCGTCGTGCCGTACTGGTGCATGTGGCGCTGGGCCACCATCGCGTAGTCGCCAACGAGCGTCAGGCCCCACAGGTCCTCCATGTTGCCGACCGGGTGCACCGGCCCGCCCCGCACGAGCGTCGTTCCTGCCGAGCCGAGCGCCGCGCCCTCGCTGCGCAGCGTCGAACCGTAGGTGAGCAGCGCGACGTGTGCCTTGCCCGCGACGATCGCGTGCCGCGCGTGCGCCGCCTGGAACTCGAACGAGGCGCCGCCCGTCATCGTGGTATCGACAACGCCGGCCTTCACTCCGAAGTACTCGGGGCTCGATGGGATGCCGGAGAGCATGACGCCGCTCTCTCCCGCCTCGTACACCGCGTCCACGTCCTTCCAGCTCAGGCCCGCGTCCTCGAGCGCGCGGATGGCCGACTCTGCCTTGATCTGGAGCGGGCTCACGCCGTTCGCGACGCGTTTCGGATATTCGTAGACACCAACAATGGCGGCGTCACGACGTTGGGTCGGCATGGTGCGTCGGCTTCTCCTGGATGTCTGCGCGTGCGTTCAAACGCGGCGGCCAGCATAGTACTGCACACCCTCAATCTAGAACAAGGGTGTCCGCCTTGACCCCATCCGAACGTCGGGCCTACAATCCATCGCCGATTACCCAAAGAGGTCGCTGCTGGTGGATTTGAACTTTTCGGCCGCTGAAGAAGCGTTTCGTCAGGAGTTCGCCTCCTGGCTCCAGGCCAACCTGCCTCTCGAGCACAAGATGTCGCGGCTGCACAGCCTGCCGGAGGAGCAGGTAATCGAGATCAGGCGCGGCTGGGAGCGCAAGCTGGGCGAGCACGGCTGGCTCGGTGTCGCCTGGCCCACGGAGTACGGCGGCCGAGGCGCCACAGCGATGGAGCACGTGATCTACCTCGAAGAGATGCTGCGCGCCGACGCTCCGGAGCCACTCGACATGCTCGGCCTCGATATGGTGGGGCCGGTCGTGATCGATGTCGGCTCGGACGAACAGAAACGGCGCTACCTGGGGCCGATCCTGCGCGGCGAAGTGATCTGGTGCCAGGGCTTCTCCGAGCCCAACGCCGGTTCGGACCTGGCAGGTGTCCAGACGCGCGCCCAGCGCGACGGCGACGATTGGGTGCTGAACGGGCAGAAGATCTGGAGCTCGCTAGCGCAGCATTCCGACTGGTGTACCGTGCTCGCGCGCACCGACGCGGACGCGCCGAAGCACAAGGGCATCTCCTTCTTCATGCTCGATATGAAGCTGCCCGGGATCACCATCCGGCCGATCAAGCAGATCTCGGGCGATTCCGAGTTCAACGAGCTGTTCTTCGACAACGTGCGCGTGCCGCCCGAGGCGATCTTGGGCGACGTGAACGGTGGCTGGGTCGTCGCGAACCGCTTCCTCGCCTACGAGCGCGGCGTATTCACGATGGTGATGCTAATGGGGTACCAGCGCCAGTGGGACGAGCTGCGCGACTTCGCGCGCGCCACACGTCGCAACGGGCGCCTGCTCGTCGAGGACGCGCGTATCCGCGAGCGGCTCGCAGAGAGCTACACGAACATCCAGCTCATGCGCCTCGCCAACTTGCGCTACATCACACGCTACCTGCGCGGCCAGCCACCCGGCGCTGAGACGTCGTACATGAAGCTCTACTGGGCGACGACCGAGCAAGGGCTGTACGACCTCTCGCTTGCGCTCGCGGGGCCGGACGGCTTATCGATGCCGGACTCACCCCGCGCGCTCGCCGGCGGTGAGTGGATCCGAAAGTACTTCCTCTCGCGCGTTGCGACGGTATACGGCGGCACGCAGGACATCCAGCGCAACATCATCGCCGAACGCATCTTTGGCTTGCCGCGGTAACGATGGACTTCGAGCTGAGCGAAGAACAACAACTCATGCGCAGCGGTCTGCGCGAGCTGCTCGAGCGTGCGTGTGACATCAGGCACGTTCGCGCCGTCGCCTACGACTCCCCTCAGGCGAGCGACGCCGATCTCTGGCGCGCGCTCGCCGACGCCGGCTGGACGGCGGTCGCCGTACCGGAGGCGGACGGCGGCGCCGGCTTGCGCTTCGAGGACGTTGCCCTCGTGATCGAGCAGGCCGGCCGCGCGGTGCTACCCGCCCCGCTCACCACCACCCTCCTCGCCTCTCGATCGATCGCCCGTTCGCCCGAGACCAGCATACGCAGCGATCTGCTCGCGCGCATCGTCAGCGGCGAAGCGAGCGTGACGCTCGCGCTGCGCGGCTCACCGAACGACTGGAACGGCGAACGGCCGTCCCTCACCGCCGAGCGCAGCGACGAAGGCTGGCGGCTGTCGGGGACATCCGCGTTCGTGCCGTACGGGCCCGAAGCTGACGTTGTCCTAACCGAAGCCGAAACACGGCACGGCCGCGCCCTCGTCGCGCTGCCGACCTCGGAAGCAGCGTCGACAGGCCTCCAGACAATGGACCCCACAGCGCCCCAGTACGAGATAGCGCTGGACGGCGTTGTCGTACCCCCTGACGCCTCGCTCCTTGGTGATACGGACGCCAGTGAGGAGATCGACCGCCTCGTCGATGAGTGGCGCGTGGCGCTCGCAGCCGAGACCCTCGGCGCGTGCGAACGCGCGCTCGAGCTATCCGTCGCCTACGCGAAAGACCGCGTACAGTTCGACCGGCCGATCGGCTCGAACCAGGCGGTGAAAGCGCGCATCGCGGAGATGGCCGGCACCGTCGAGCGGATGCGCGCCGCGGTCTACCACGCCGCCGTGAAGATCGATGCCGAGGCGCCCGACCGCGTCCTCGCCGTCGCGATGGCGAAAGCTGCCACGGCGACGCCCGGCGCGTGGGTGGCCAGCCAGGCGATCCACGTCCACGGCGGCATCGGCTACACGTGGGAGCACGACCTGCACCTCTACTTCAAGCGCATCAAGGCGAACGAGCTTCTCCTCGGCGACGGCATGGCCAGCCTCGCCCGCGTCGCGGACGCAGTGCTTTAACAATGCCTGATCAACCTGCCGCCCTCGCTCCCTACCGCGTGCTCGACCTGACGACGGAGATCGGCCAGTACGCAGGGCGTTGCTTCGCGGAGATGGGTGCAGAGGTGATCAAGATCGAGCCGCCCGCGGGCGACGCCGTGCGACGCATCGGCCCGTTTTTCAAAGACGAAGCCCTACCCGACCGCAGCCTGCTCTGGTTCGTGCTCAACGCAAGCAAGAAGGGCGTCACCTGCGACCTCGAGCAGCCGGAGGGCCGCGACCTGTTCCGCCGTCTGCTCGACGGGACGGACATCGTGCTCGAGTCGTTCCCGCCGGGTTATCTGCGCGGCCTTGGCTTGGACTACGAGGCGCTGCGCAAGGAACACCCGAAGCTCGTTTGGGTCTCGATCACCGGTTTCGGCCAGGGCGGCCCCTACCGCGACTACAAATGGTCGGACCTGGTTGGCCTCGCGCTGGGTGGGCTGCTCAACCTTTGGGGCGAGGCCGCCCGCCCGCCCGTGCGCGCACGCGCCTCGCAGGCGTACTACCACGCTTCGCTCGGCGCCGCGCTGGGCGGCATGCTGGCGATCTACCACGCCCGCCGCACCGGCGCCGGCCAGCACGTCGATGTGTCGATGCAGGAGGTCGTCACGTTTACGCTCGCCGGGCCGGGCGGCATTACCGGCTTCTGGTACCTGGAGGGGCGCAACATCACGCGCAGCGGCACCGGCATCAACCTGGGCATGATGGTCTCGCGCACGATCTACCCATGCAAGGACGGCCACGTCGCGGTCAGCACGCTCTTTGGGCCGCACCTGCCCCGCGTGATCGAGCTGATGAAGCGCGATGGCGCGGCGCAGTTCCTCGAAGACGAGAAGTGGCTCAAGGCCACGCGCTTCGCGCCGCTACCCGGCCAGTGGCAGTGCAATCAGGACGAGGCCGACGCCGCAGAGGACGTGTTCGAGGCCTGGCTCATGACGCACACCCAGGACGAGATATCGACGATGGTGCGCGACCACGAGCTGATGATCTTCCCCGTATCGAACGTGCCTGACAACCTCGAGAACGAACAGCTCACGGCGCGCGACTACTTCCAACAGATCGAGCACGATGATCTCGACGTGACGATCACCTACCCCGGCCCGCCGGTCGCGCTCTCCGAAACACCATGGCGCGTTCGCGGGCGCGCGCCGCTCGTAGGCGAGCACAACGCTGAGATATACAGCGCCCTCGGCCTGAGCGGGGACGAGATCGAGTCATTGCGCGCAAAGGAAGCGATCTAGCCATGCCCGATCGAACGCCGGGCGTCCTCGACCACGTCAGCGTGCTCGACATGAGCTGGGTGGCGGCGGGGCCGCTCTGCGGCGTCCTGTTCGGCTACTACGGCGCGACGGTCGTGCGCCTCGAGTCGGCGGT
>JBAROU010000092.1:0-5126 GCA_049642385.1 Dehalococcoidia bacterium
AAGTTCTCCAGGGCGTCCCGATCGTACTTGGCGACTGTCATGATCAGCCGCCTCGACCAGGCCGTGATGGCGACGGTGTCCTTCGGTAGGTCCGGGAAAAACGCCGTGACGTTGGTGCCGCTCCGGCCGCTGCCGTTGTCGTGAGCAAAGTCTTGCAGGTCATCGATGATCTTCTGATCGGCCGTGTTGTACCAGACCACGATGCCTCCGTGCTCCATATTATGGACCAGGCTTTCGGCCGGCCACGTGTCCGTCGTGCTGTTATAAAAACCGGCTGGCACGGGCCCGCAGAACGGCTGTGCCTCTGCAGGCCGAGAAGGGCACCCGCCGCCGGTGCCCCAGTGAGGACCACCGACGGGCGGCAGGCCCTGGTCCGTTTTGTAGTCGACGTCCGTTTGCACATGGTTAGCGGTGTCCGAGTAGCCATCGACTTTGTAGATCTTGGGCAGATTGACGAACTCGCCCGGCAGATCAGGGCTAGCATCGGCTTCGATGCGGCGCGCCTCCGTGTTTCGCTGGCTGGCCGGCTTATTCGACTGCCAGATGAGGTAGCCGACAAGGCCGACGACGGCGACCAGGCCGAAGACGATGCCGATCGGTATCCACGGGATGTTCAGGCCAGACGTCTGTGCTTTCGCCGGCGTGCGCCGGCTTCGTGGCGCGTTTTTCGCGCTCCCTTGAGTCGACCGTCGTTGTGCCCTACTCACGTTCCTGCATCTCCTTTGCGATCGCTGCCACCACTGAGCCGGTGTCTTGAGACGTATCGACCACGTGGTGCGGTCGCTGTATTGCTTCCGCTCGACCCAGCATTCGCGCATACACCCGCGTGTCGGCTTCCGACAAGCTACCGCCCGCCGATTCACGCCGGGCGAGCCGCTCGCGGATGAGCGCATCAGGTGCCGTCACCTGGACGAGGATCAGCGCCGCGGCGCGCCGCTCCGCGATCTCGTACAGCGGCGCTCGCTCGGCCTCCCTGAGGTTCGTCGCGTCCAGGACAACCGAAACGCCGTCCGATAGCAGCTCGTCGATCGCTTCGTGGATTGCGGCGAAGAGCCGCCGGCTCTCAGCGGGCGAATACGTCCTGCGCGGGAACAACAGGTGGCGCAGTGCATCGCTCTCCAGCGTTGCCGCTCCGGTAAGCGTGCGCAGCTCCTCGGCCACATGCGTCTTGCCCGCCGCGGGCAGGCCGACGAGCACGGTGAGCGCCGCCGCGTGGCCACGCAAGGCGGGTGGCTTCACGTGGGCGAGAATCAGCTCGACGTCTGCGCGGTGCGGCGGAGCCTGTGTTTTCATCATGCGGCGACAGTATAAGACATAAGCATGGTGGGTGCTATCACGAATTCGTGACGATGTATGCGATCTATCCTTCCGAGTAGTACGCGACGCCAATCATACCCGGCCCAGCATGAACGCCCATCGCCTGGCTGAACTCCTTGATGAACAACTCCTTCGGCTGTAGCATCGACCGCACGCGCTCCGCCAGCTCCGCCGCCTCGTCCGGCACGTTCGTGTGGTGGACGCACACGTGAAGGGCCCCCGCGCCCGCGTCGTTCGCCAACAGCTGCACCACCTTGTCGAGCGCGCGGCGCTTCGTACGTACCACGGCGGCTGGCCTGTAGCTCCCGCCCTTGAACCTTACGACCGGCTTCACCCGAAGCGGCGATGATGCCCACACGAGCAGCCGCGGCACGCGGCCGCTGCGAGCGAGGTAGGCGAGCGTGTCGATCACCATGAGCAAGCGGACGCGCGGCATCATCGCCTCCGCCTGCGCGAGCACCTCATCGATATTGGCGCCCGCGTGCGCCGCGCGGGCCGCTTCGACGGCAATGAAGCCCTGCGACATCGCCGCCGCCATCGAATCGAGCACGCGCACGTCGAGGTTGGGGTCCTGGGTTCGAGCTAGCTGCGCCCCCTGGCTGGCCGCGTCGAAGATCGCGCTGAACTGGCGCGAGACGGTGACGCAGAGCACCGCGTCGTGGTCCTTTGCCAGGCGATGGAACGTCTCGGCGTAGAGGCCTGGGGAGGGCGCCGACGTCGTGGGCGGCACCTTGGCCGTGCGTAGCAGCTCGTAGAACTCCGACGCGTCCTCGGTCATGCCGTCCTGGTAGCTTCGGTCAGCGAAGGCCAGGTAGAGGGGAATGACCTCGATCTGGTATTGGAGGGCGAGCTCGTTCGGAATGCAGGAGGAGCTATCGGTAACGATAGCGACGCGGCTCACGCGGGGCGGCCCTCCTTGCCTTGAGTCGTTCCGGGCGGCTGGTTGCGCCGATAATCAGTCGCGTGATAGACTTGCGGTGAGCCGACCGAGCTTACCACAGGCGGCGGTCGCAACGGAAGTAGATGCTGACGAAGGAACGAAGGACCACGATCGTCGGGGAACACGCCCAACATGAGGGCGATACAGGTTCCCCCGAAGTCCAGATTGCGCTCCTCACCGAGCGGATCACCGAGCTTACCGGCCACATGAGGGCCCACAAGCACGACTACCATTCCGAGCGTGGGCTACTGAAGCTCGTCGGAAAACGGCGACGACATCTACGGTACCTCAACCGTATCGACATCCAGCGTTACCGCGCCGTGCTCGCCAAGCTAGGCCTCCGCAAATAGAGCGCGGAGGCCTCTTCGCATGCAGGAGGGAGAGGGGAAAAGAGAAGGCATACCGCACCACACCTAGCGCGCCCGACACGAATGACATCTTGCGCGCCATCCCGAATCGAACTCGGGAACTCGGAAGTACGACAAGCCACAACGATAGACGACTCCCCCCGGACGTGATCCGATATTTCTCGCCGAGAGTCGTCCCACCAAATCTAACAAATGGAGGATAATTGACGCCTTATGGCGGAACAATTTCAACGAACTATTGGCGATAAGCAACTCATTCTTGAAGTAGGCGAGCTGGCCGGCCTGGCCGGCGGCGCTGTTAAGGTCCAGTACGGCGATACGGTGCTCCTGGCCACGGCCTGCGTGAGCGAAAAGCCGCGCGCGGGGATCGATTTCTTCCCCCTCACCGTGGATTATGAAGAGCGCCACTACGCCGTCGGCCGCATTCCCGGCAGCTTTTTCCGGCGCGAAGGCCGCCCGACCACGGACGCCATCCTCGCCGCCCGGCTGACCGACCGCCCGATCCGCCCGCTCTTCCCCAAGGCCTTCCGAAGGGACGTGCAGGTCGTGATCATGGTCCTCTCCGCAGATCAGGAGAACGACCCGGACGTGCTCGGTACCATCGGCGCCTCCGCGGCGCTCTCCATGTCGGACGCGCCCTTCGCCGGGCCGGTCAGCTCGGTTCGCGTCGGCTACATCGACGGCGCGTTCGTCATCAACCCAACCTTCCCCCAGCTCGAGAACAGCGACCTCGATCTCGTCGTCGCCGGTACGCGCGACGCGATCATGATGGTCGAGGCGGGCGCGAGCGAAGTGCCCGAGAAGGTCATGCTGGAGGCGATCGAGTTCGGCCAGCGAGCGAACGTAGAGATCGTCGCCATGCAGGATGAGCTCGTCGCCAAGGTCGGCAAACCCAAGATCGAGGTCGAAAGCTCCGACGGCAATGCGCAGGTTAAGGACGCGGTTAAGGCTGCCCTTGACGGCCAAATGGACGAGCTGCTGGCGGCCGCCAAGGAAGAGCGGCAGGCGGGCATCGAGGAGCGCCGCCAAGGGCTCATCGAACGCTTCGCCGACGTGCACAGCGAGGAGGAGATCGGCGACGCGCTCGACCAGGTCGTTCGCGAGACCGTACGCTCAGCCATCCTCGAACGTGGCCTGCGCCCGGACGGGCGGGGCCCAACCGAGATTCGCCCCATCTCCTGCCAGGTGGGCGTCCTGCCCCGCACCCACGGCACCGGCCTCTTCAGCCGAGGCGAGACCCAGGTGCTGAACATTGCGACGCTGGGCTCCATGGGCGACCAGCAGAAGCTGGACACCCTGGCGCCGGAAGAGCGCAAGCGCTACATGCACCACTACAACTTCCCGCCTTACTCCGTCGGCGAGGCGCGCCCGATGCGCGGCGCCGGCCGGCGCGAGATCGGCCACGGGGCGCTCGCAGAGCGCGCGCTGGAGCCCGTGATCCCGACCGAAGAGGAGTTCCCCTACACCCTCCGCCTCGTCTCGGAAGTGCTTTCGAGCAACGGCAGCACCTCGATGGCCAGCGTCTGTGGGAGCACCCTTTCGCTGATGGATGCCGGCGTGCCGATCAAGGCGCCGGTCGCCGGCATCGCGATGGGGCTGATCAAGGGCGAGAGAGACGATCAGTTCACGGTCCTGACCGACATCGCCGGCCTTGAAGACGCGCTGGGCGACATGGACTTCAAGGTGGCTGGCACCGCCGAAGGCATCACGGCCCTGCAGATGGACATCAAGGTGAAGGGAATAACGCTCCCGATCATGCAGCAGGCGCTGGATCAGGCGCGCGACGCCAGACTCTTCATCCTGGACAAGATCCACGACACTATCGCCCAGCCGCGTGAGGAGCTCTCACGCTGGGCGCCTCGCATGTACCGCGTCAAGATTCCCGTGGAGAAGATCGGCGCCGTCATCGGCCCGGGTGGCCGGGTCATCCGCTCGATCATCGAGGAGACCGGCTGCTCGATCGACGTTGAGGACGACGGCACGGTGTTCATCGGCTCATCGAACGAGGAGTCGGCGCGCAAGGCGATCGAGATCGTCGAGGGGCTCACGAAGGACCTGGAAATAGGCGAAATCTACAACGGCAAGGTGACCCGCATCGTGGACTTCGGCGCGTTCGTCGAAATCCAGGGCGGGAAGGAAGGCCTGGTCCGCATCGGTGAGCTGGCCGATTACCACGTGCCGACAGTGCAGGACGTCGTCAACATCGGAGACGAGATCATGGTCAAAGTGATCGAGATCGACCACATGGGCCGGATCAACCTCTCGCGGCGCGCCGCCCTCACCGGCGAAGAGGAAGCTGACGAAGCTGATGACCAGCAGGCGGTCGGCGCTTCAAGCGGCGCACCGGGCGACGGCGCACCGCCGCGCGGACGGACACCCTTCAACGACCGCAGTCGTCGCGGCGATGGCCGAGGCTTCGGCGGGGGCGGAGGCGGCGGTGGTGGCCGAGGCTTCGGCGGTGGCGGCAATAGAGGCGGTGGTGGGAGACCAAGGCCCGGCGG
>JBAROU010000103.1:0-27453 GCA_049642385.1 Dehalococcoidia bacterium
TACGAGTCCCGGGGAGGCCGGTTATGTCGGAAGAAACAAATAACCAACAGCAGCAGCAACAGCAACAGCCTGATTTCACCGGGCTCTGGCGAGAGTGGCTCACGCAAACGGAGCGTCAGTTCAATACGTTTTTCAATGAGATGATGGGCTCGGAGTCTTTTGCGCGGAGCGTGGGTGGCTATATGGAGGTGTCCGCCATGTTTCAGCGTATGGTCGCGGACTCCATGGAGCGGTATCTCTCCTTCATGAACATGCCTTCCCGAAGCGATATCGTTGGCCTGGGCGAAACGATGCGCAATATCGAAAGCCGCCTCGCCCGAATCGAGGAGGCGTTTCGGGTCGCGGCATCGATTAGCGACGGTGAGCTATCTCCGGACGAGCCCGCTCGCACGAAGCGGCCTGCCAGCTTCCCTCTGATCGGCGAGCCGCAGCTCGAAGGCGCCGCCGTCCCCGAGCAGTTGCGAAGGGCGTAACGGGGCTTGCTACGCTCCGGCGTAGCGGTAAGGCACCAGGCATGTGTGGCATACTGGCGAAGACAGGCTTTAACAACAGCGGCGAGCGGCGGGGTAATGCGCTCGGCTGAATCGGCCGGAGCAAGGATGGCAGGGCCGAATGGTTTCCCGAATCACTGACACAGGAGCGGCGCTGGCAGACGAGATGCGTCGCGAAACGCGACACACGCTCGATCGCGTCCGTGGAACACCGGGCCTCCTCCTCGGTCGCGACGACCCTGACGTCGGCCTCACGCCGAAAGAGACGATCTACAGCCGCGGCACGATGCGACTGTACCGCTACCGGCCGATGGTCGACGAGGTGTACCGCGTGCCGGTCATCCTCGTCATGTCGCTCATCAGCAAGCCTTACATCCTCGACCTTGCGCCTGGCCAGAGCTTCGTCGAGTACCTGCTCAAGCAGGGGTTCGACGTGTACATGATCGATTGGGGCGTACCACGGCCGGAAGACCACACGCTGCGGCTGGAAAACTACGTACTCGACTTCATACCCAGCTGCGTCGCGGAAGTGCAGCGCATATCGCGGCAAGACGATTTCTCCTTCATCGGCTATTGCATGGGCGGCACGTTTGGGCTAATGTACGCGGCGGCGTTCCCGAACGCACCGCTGAAGAACCTCGCGTGCGTCGCGACACCGATCGACTTCCGGGGGATGGGGCCGCTGCGTCAGTGGGCGGACCCACGCTGGTTCAACGTTGATCGGATCGTCGATTCCTTCGGGAACATCCCGGCGGAGGTGATCTTGACGTCGCTGGAGTTCCTGCGCCCGCTTGACCGCTTCGTGGGCTACATGCGCCTGTGGGACAATCTCTGGGATAGCGACTACGTCTACAACTGGCGGCTGCGTTACAAGTGGGTGAACGATCAGATCCCGTTCCCTGGCGAGTGCTATCGCCAGGTGATCAAAGAGCTGATGTGGGAGAACAAGCTCCTGACCGGCGAGCTGATGCTGGGCAACCGGCGCATCGATCCGATGAACATCAGGTGCTCGGTGCTGAACGTTATGGCCGAGTTCGACCATATTGCGCCGTATAACGCGACCCGACCGTTGACCTCGGTGGTCGGCAGCGCCGACAAGCAGGACTTGGCCCTGCGAGGCGGGCATGTCAGCCTGATCTCAGGCCGTAACGCGTTCGTCCGCCTCTGGCCTACGGTGAACGACTGGCTTTCGATCCGCTCCACGTAGCGCCCATCCTTGTAGCTTCGGTTAGCGATGCCAGCTTCGCTCCCTGTCCTTCTGATTCCTTCCGGCCTAATGCGGGATTCCCCTGAGCCGATCCTAGATTCGGAACGGTGTTTCGAGTCGTGGAGAGGCCTGATGGCAACCGTAGAGACGAACGGTATCCAACTGTATTACGAGGAACACGGTGAGGGCGAACCGCTGCTCCTGATCATGGGTTGGGGCGGGAACGCCGCGACCTGGGCACCGCAGCTGCCGGGTCTGTCCGAGCACTTCAGGGTGATCGCGTTCGACAACCGGGGCAGTGGCAGATCCTCCGCGCCGGATGAGCCGTATAGCACCGTCCAGATGGCCGAAGATACGGTGGGGCTACTTGACGCGCTGGATGTACCCCGCGCGCACGTTTTCGGAATCTCAATGGGCGGCATGATTGCGCAAGAGCTGGCGCTGGCGCATCCCGAGCGGGTCAACGCGCTGGTCCTCGGTTGCACGTCGGCCGGAGGCCCGCGCGCAGCGGGGTTTGCCGGGCTGCGGCGGGAGATTCAGTCATTTCGAGCCACGAACGGTGAAGGCCCGGACCTGGAGTGGTTCGGCGAGTTCATGAAGACATTGTGGACAGATGAGGCGCTCGCCCGTTCGGCGCCATCGGTACAGGACTTCGTACTCTCGTTTATCCGTTACCCGCCGGCGTTGCACGGTATGAAGCATCAGGCGGGCGCCATCGCCACGCACGATGCGCACGACCGTTTGTCAGAGATTGCTCATCGTGTGCTGGTAATCACGGGCGATAAGGATCGCCTGGTCCACCCCTGGAACTCACATACCCTGGCGAACCGCATTCCCAACGCCAAGCTCCACGTTTTCACCGGCCTACTCCACGCGTTTCATCTGGAGCGCGCCGACGCGGTCAATTCGCGCATCATCGACTTCATCTACCGCGCGGCCTAGGGCGCCGACGTACGCCGTTACGAGGCCGGCGCTATCCCGTGCTCCGCGAGCTGCGCCCGCAGGTCGTCGCCACGGTGCACGCGATAGTGCACAGCCGTCATGCCTACTTCCTGCGCAGCGGTGACGTTCCGCTCCGCGTCATCGACGAACAGACAGTCCTCGGGCGGCAGATCGAGGCGCTCAGCGGCGAGTAAGTATGCCTGGTGGTCCGGCTTGGCGATGCCTGCGACCGCGGAGCAGACGATCGTGTCGAAGAGGTGCTCGATGCGTAGAGTCGTGCGGATGCGGTCCTCGAGCGTCCGGTCGGCGTTGCTGAGGACCGCAATTCGGTAGGGCGGCCTGAGCGCGCGAACGAGGTCGACGTTCTCGGTGATTAAGCGCACGGATGACCGCCACTGGTCGTGGAGCGGCGGGAGCGACTTGCCGGCAGCGGCTTCGAGGTGGCGGTGCGCCGCGAGGCGCCACGCCTCGATGTCGCCACGGCCGACCTGCACCTCGTGCCACTCATCGCAGGCGTAGAGCGTGCGCGGGATCGCGCCCCGCTCGAGGCCGTGCTCCTCCTCCAGCTTCTGGGCGACGTCCCAACGCATGTCGGAGATCACGCCGCCGAAATCTAGGACAAGACCGTGGATGGGCAACGAACACCTCCTGGGAGTCTGGCACATCGTATCGATGTCGTCATGCACAGGCAACGCTCTGGCCGGGTCGATCGCCTTCGTGATACACTCCACGCGCCCGCAGTTCTGGAGGAGGAGTCGCATGCCCAAGTACGCCGATCTGCTCTATGAGGTCTCCGACAACGTCGCTACGATCACCCTGAATAGGCCGGACCGGATGAACGCGATCAGCGGCCCGATGTTGGAGTCGTTCAGCCGCGCGTTTCGGGACGCGGATGCCGATTCCAGCGTACGCGTGATCATCCTTACAGGCGCCGGTCGTGGGTTCTGCGCAGGCCTCGATCTTAAGGATCTGACGGCGGGGCGAGGCATCGGCTCTGGGAACAACGGCGGCGGGTTATCGGCCCGCTTCGATCTGAACAACAGTCCGCCCGTGGTGTTGCACGCGACGGATAAGCCCGTGATTTGCGCGCTGAACGGCCCGGCTGCTGGCTACGGTATGGACATCGCGTTGGGATGCGACATGCGGATCGCATCGCCCGCGGCGAAGCTGGCCGCGATCTTCGCTAAGCGCGGCATCTTGCCCGAAAGCGGTGGCAGCTGGCTGCTGCCCCGCCTGATAGGGTGGGCGAAGGCGGCGGAGGTCGCGTTCAAGGGCCAGACCCTGTCGGCTGAGCAGTCGCTTGAGCTCGGTCTCGTGAATGCCGTTGTCGAGCCAGACCGGCTGATGTTGGTCGCGCGCGAGTGGGCGGCGGAGATCGCAGCGAATGCGCCGCTGGCGGTGCAGGCGACGAAGCGTATGATGCGCTTGGGCCTCGATGAGACGTTTGAGGCGAACGTTCACCACGTCTATCTCCAGCTCCTCCCGCTGTTTCAGACGGAGGACTTCCGCGAAGGCGTACAGGCCTTTATGGAGAAGCGCGCGGGTCAGTTCAAAGGCCGCTAACGACGGCGAGGCGCGAGCGGCGCCCCGTCTGAGACGCGGATCGCCGCGGCAACACCCTTACCGGCGTCGGCGAACTCCCACTGGACATAACGCCCGTCCTGACAGATGACCCTGTCCCAGATGCGCCGCAGCACAGGCTTCAACGGCATATCGTCGAACACGACGATGCCACCGACCTTCAGGCGGGGTAGGGCGTTCGCGAAGTCGCTGCCGGCGCCCATGATCGATTTGTCGCCATCGAATGTGATCAGGTCAAAGTACAGGTCGGGATGCTCGCGCAGGAACGCTGGCAGCGTTTGCCGGCTGTCACCTGAGACGAGCGTGACCTCGCCTCGATGGCGGACGCTCTGGAGTTCGCTGCGAACGAAGTCCGGGCCAGGGTTGGGCACGCCGGCGTATTCTGGGATCCACAAGTCGAAGCCGCAAATCGCGCAGTCTGGGCACACGGAGCCAACAATTGCGGCGCTGCGGCCACGCTGGACGCCGATTTCGAGGTAATTTGTCGGCTCAATGAGCGTGGCCGCGGCCCAGAGCATCGTCGTGATGTTGGCAAAGCGCCAGTGATCGCCGTACTTTGCCCGGCCCCAGGCGAGAAAAAAGTGCTGCGCGGCGAGAAGATCGTTCGGGGTTAGCTCTTCCAGCAGCTTGATGACGGAGCTCATCGCCTCGTCTGATGTCGCTGCGGCGGCGAGCGTCTGAGATGTAGGAGGGAAGAAGGGGTCGAGTGGGCCGCTGCCGCCGATCTTCGGAGTTCCGAGGGTGTACCGCGGGAGCGGAAAGGAGCGCATGCTCTCCCAGCGCACGCTCAGCCGCCGGGCGAGGCGCTGGGGCAAGGACAATCGCTGGTACGGGCTTGGCTGCATACGTTCGTAGCCCAAATTGCGCTGCGCGCGCTGGCCTAACGAGCGGAGTATACACGAGCGGCATCGGGCGCCGCGAGCGTAGCCCCTACGTGGCGGCGGAACGCCTGGCGATGAATTGGCAGCGGGGGGAGACTCTCGTCATCCTCCGGAGACGAAGTGCATCGTGTTCGTCCTGTTGCGAGGGCTGGTGAGCAGAGGCTACTCAGTCGGAAATACGGATCGCCGCTGCTACGCCGTATCTGCGATCGGCGAACTCCCAACTCACGTAGCGGCGATCTTGTCGGATCACTCGGTCCCAGACCCGGGTGGAACCGAAGAACGCTGGGACATCGTCGCAAACGACGACGCCACCGATCTTGAGTCGAGGCAATGCATGCGCAAAGTCGCTCCCTGCGCCCGGGATCGACTTGTCGCCATCAATCGTGATCATGTCGAAGTAAAGCTCAGGGTGCTCGCGAAGAAGGGCCGGCAACGTTCGCTTGCTCTCTCCTGAGATGAGCGTTAGCTCTCCCCGATAGCCCATCGATTGCAGTTCATTGCGGACAAAGTCAGGGCCTGGATTGGGCATACCGGCATAGTCGGGGATCCACAGGTCGAAGCCGTAGATCGCGCATGTGGGAGACATGGTGCCTACCACAGCCGTGCTGCGTCCGCGCCAAACACCGATCTCGAGGTACGTCCGTGGCTGGATGAGATAGGCCGCTGCCGCCAGTGTGGTGAGCAGATCGGCATGGCGCCAATGTGTGCCGAACGCGTTCTGGGCCCAGCGATAGCTCAGCTGCTGTTCACCTATCTCCTTGAGCGGCGTCAGCCGGTCGAGCACGCCACAAACAATATCGACCGCCTCCGCAGACATCGCGGCCGCACCTAGTGTATGAGCGTTCAGTGGCACGCGAAATTCGCCAGCCCCGCCAGCACCGAGCTTCGGGGTGCCAGCGGCGTACTGGGGTAGGGGAAAGCGACGCCATCGCTGCCAGGTCATACGCAGGCGACGTGCCACTCCGCGAGCGCCGGGCACATGCTTGAGGTACTGGCGTATCATGTCTGAGAGCCTCGCGTCGAACCAAGTAAACGCCGTGGTTGCCTATCATCATAACGGTCTGGCCGCGTGCAGGTTTCACAGATCGCAGACGCTTACATGTGGAGGATGAGACCAGCTTGACGCCGATACGACGCATGGTGCTGCGTGAGGCCGGCCCTGCCGAGGATAAGCGGCTGTGCGCAGACGAGGGTGCGATGCCAAAGCCCGGCCCAGGCGAGGTGACGCTGCGCGTACGAGCCTGCGCCGTCTGCCATACCGACTTGCACATCGTCGAGGGCGAGGTGCCCGCAGCATTGCCGCGCGTGCCCGGTCACCAGGTCGTCGCGACCGTCGAGGCGGCTGGCGACGGGGTAAATGGGATCGAAGTGGGCGACCGCGTCGGTGTCGGCTGGCTGGCCTCGACGTGCGGCACGTGCGCGTACTGCGTGAGCGGACGGGAGAACCTGTGCGAAGCGGCGCGCTTCACCGGCCGGGACGTGGACGGCGGCTACGCGGATGCGATGGTCGCCGACGCTCGCTTCGTCTATCCGCTGCCGGCATCGTTCTCGGACGTCGCGGCGGCGCCCCTCCTGTGCGCGGGCATCATCGGCTATCGGGCGCTGCGACTGTCCGGCGTGCAGCGCGGCCAGCGGCTGGGGTTGTATGGCTTCGGGGCGTCGGCGCACCTGGCGATCCAGGTAGCGCGCTCGTGGGGCTGCGAGGCGTACGTCTTCACGCGCGGCGAGGAGCATCGACGACTCGCGCGCGAACTCGGCGCGGCGTGGGCGGGTGGGGCCGACGATGACCCGGGCGTCGAGCTGGATGCTGCGGTGAGCTTCGCGCCGGCGGGCTGGATAGTGCCCGCTGCGCTCGCACGGCTGGCGCGCGGCGCGACGTTGGCCGTGAACGCCGTGCATGCGAGCGAGATACCAGCGTTCCCGTACGAGCGGCTCTACTGGGAGCGTGCCGTGCGCAGTGTTGCGAACTTCACGCGCGAGGACGCGCATGAATTCCTGACGCTGGCGGCGGAGATACCGCTGCGCGTCCAGGCTGAAACACATCCGTTGAGCGCGGCCAACGACGCCTTGATCCGCCTCAAGCGCGGTGAGGTGCAGGGCGCGGCGGTGCTGGTGATGGAGGAGTGATCGCATGGGAACGCTGCTGATTCAAGGCGGCGACGTGTACACGCCGTTCGAGGCCATCGAAGACGGGGCTGTGCTTGCACGCGACGGTGTGATCGAGCAAGTCGGACGGCGAGCGGACGTTGCTACGGCGGGCGCCGACGTCACGGTGGATGTGGGTGGGCGCATCATCTGCCCCGGCTTCATCGATCTGCAGGTGAACGGCGGTGGTGGTGCGCTGCTGACGGAACAGGGCGACGTCAACGCGATCGAACGTATGACGCGCGCGCACGCCCGCTTCGGGACGACGGCGATGCTGCCGACAGTGGTCACGACCGCCGAGGCGCAGATCGCGCGGGCACTCGCTGCGGTCGGCGAGGCCGTCGGGCGTAAGCCTGTGGGCGCACGCGTGTTGGGTGCGCACCTGGAGGGCCCGTTCATCAGCGTGAAGCGCAAAGGTGCGCATGCTGAGCGCTTCATCGTCCCGCCGGACCGCGAGCTGTCTAGGCGCTTCATCGAGGCGTCCGCGGGCTCGCTGCGCCTGATCACGCTCGCGCCGGAGCTTCCTGGCGCGCTCGACCTGATCGCGGCAGCGTGCGCGGCGTCGGTCATCGTCTCGATCGGCCACACGGATGCGACGTATGAGGAGGCGCGCGCGGGCATCGCTGCGGGGGCGACGGTTGCCACGCACGTGTTCAACGCGATGCGCGGGCTCCATCATCGGGAGCCGCAGGCGCTGGGTGCGCTGTTGCAAGACGAGCGCGTCGTGACGACGGTGATCGCGGATGCGGTGCACGTGCACCCGGCGGTACTGCGCCTCGTCGCGCGCGCGAAGGGCGCGCAGGCAGCGGCGCTCGTCACCGACGCGATGTCGCCCGTGGGGACGGATGTGGCATCGTTCAATATTGCGAGCGGGGAGGTGGCCGTACGCGACGGCGCTTGCTATCTGCCGAACGGTACGCTGGCGGGCAGCGCGCTCACGATGGATCGCGCGGTGCACAACATGCACCGGCTGGCCGGCGTGCCGCTCCGCGAGAGTATCGAGATGGCGACAGCGACGCCGGCACGGGTCCTCGGCATGCAGGCCGAGATCGGTGTACTTACGCCGAGCGCCCATGCGGACATCGTAGTGTGCGACCGTGACCTCAACATCTGGCGCGTGTTCGTCGGCGGCGAGGAGGCGATTGCAGCGAATTAGGGCAGGTGTTAGTGCTTTGGTTTGGCGCTGTGTAATTTTGACGCGGCGGCCCGATCGAGCACAACGGCGAGTTCCGGATGGCCTTGGAGCGCGGAGGCAGGGAGCGTCTCGGTGGTGGGCGCCTCGATAGCCTGAGCTACTCCAGATGCCTTGTTCGCGCCGGTGACAAGCAGAAGCGCCTCCCTCGCAGCTAGCAGGTCAGCTACCCCAAGCGTTAATCCGTGCGTCGGTGCTCCCTCGACCGATCCGCAGAGGCCGGCGTAGGCGGCGCGTGTCGTCTCGTCGAGCGCGACGCGACGAGCGTGCGAGTCGAATGCCGAGCCGGGCTCGTTGAAGGCGATGTGGCCGTTAACACCAATGCCGAGGACGATGAGGTCGAGGCCGCCCGCCTTCTCGATGCGCCGTGCGAAGCGCGCGCATTCGGCCTCTGGATCGTCCGTGGCGCTGTTCATCAAAAGACAGGCCCGCAGAGGTATACGGTCGGCGAGGTGCTTCCGGAAGTAGTGGGCGTTCGTCGCTGCGTGGTCGGGCGGGAGGCCGTACAGCTCGTCGACGGCGAAGACGGTCACCGCGCTGAAGTCAGCGCGGCTATCCTGAACCCGACGCGCGAGCTCGTCGTACACGCCGAGCGGTGTTTTGCCAGAGGGCAATCCGAGGACAGCGTTTGGCCTTCTCGCGATCACATCGCAGATGAGGTCGGCGGCCAGGCGCGCGAACTCACGCTCGTCGTCAGCGATGTGGATGCGCACGCTGCGATTGTAGCCGAAGGTTCGCTTGACAGGCCTGAGCGACGCGGGTAGAGTACCAGCACTGACGTTCGATTAGCTGATTCGGTGGTTCGCCTGTGAACGTCCTCAACGCCTTTCATCCCGCCGTCCGCACGTGGTTCGAGCGCACCTTCGGCGCGCCGACCGAGGCGCAGGCGCAAGGCTGGCCGGAGATCGTGGCTGGGCGCGACACGCTGATCGCCGCGCCCACCGGCTCCGGTAAGACGCTCGCCGCGTTTTTGGCGAGTATCGACCGCCTGCTGCGCCGGGCCGAGCAAGGACCGTTCGACGAAGCCGTCGAGGTCATCTACGTTTCGCCACTGAAGGCGCTTAGCAACGACATCCAGCGCAACCTCGATCAGCCGCTAGGCGAGATCACGAACGTCGCGATCGAGCTAGGCTACGCCGCCCCGGATATCCGGACGATGGTGCGTACAGGCGACACGACGCAGGCTGAGCGGCAGGGGATCATCAAGCATCCTCCCCACATCCTGATCACGACGCCGGAGTCGCTCTACCTGATGCTCACGGCCGAGCGCGCGCGCAAGATCCTACGCACCGCGAAAACCGTGATCGTCGACGAGGTGCACGCGCTGATCCGCGACAAGCGCGGCAGCCACCTGTCGCTCTCGCTGGCGCGCCTCGACCACGTGTGCGATCAGCGCCCGACGCGCATCGGCCTCTCGGCGACGGTGAACCCGATCGAGGACGCGGCGCGCTTCCTCGTCGGAGCCGAGCGCACGCCCGCGGATAGTTCGCCGGAGACCTCGCAGCGCACGACAGTACCGTGCGTCATCGTCAACGCCGGACACCAGCGCGACCTCGACCTCGCGATCGAAGTGCCGGCGACGGACCTGAGCGCGGTGTGTTCGGGCGACCAGTGGGGCGACATCTACGAACGCCTCGCTACGCTCATCCGAGAGCACCAGACGACCTTAGTCTTCGTCAACACGCGCCGCCTGGCTGAACGCGTCGCGCACAACCTCTCGCAACGTCTCGGCGAGGAGCACGTTGCCTCCCACCACGGCAGCCTGTCGAAAGAGCGGCGCCTGAAGCTGGAGCGCCGTCTCAAGGCGGGTGACATGAAAGCGCTCGTCGCGACGGCGTCGCTCGAGCTGGGGATCGACATCGGCACGGTGGACCTCGTCTGCCAGCTCGAATCGCCGCGCAGCATGGCCACGTTTCTCCAGCGCACCGGCCGCTCCGGCCACGCGCTCGGTCTGACGCCAAAGGGACGCCTGTTCCCGACGACGCGCGACGAGCTGGTCGAGTGCGCCGCGATGGTGCGTGCCGTGCGCGCCGGACGCCTCGACGCGGTGATCCAGCCGGTCGCGCCACTCGACATCCTTGCGCAGCAAATCGTCGCCGAAACAGCCTGCGAGCCGTGGTCGGAGGACGCGTTGTACGGCCTGGTCCGGCGCGCATCGCCCTACGCCGCGCTGGAGCGCAAGGACTTCGACGAGATCGTGGAGATGCTGAGCGACGGGATTCCGGTGGGCGCCGGCAAGGCCGCGGCGTTCCTCCATCGCGACCGCATCAACGCTATCGTGCGTGGCCGGCGCGGTGCGCGTATGACCGCGATTCAGTGCGGCGGCGCGATCCCCGATGTGGCCGATTACCAGGTGCTTAAGGAACCGGAAGGCACGTTCATCGGCACACTGGACGAAGACTTCTCGGTCGAAAGCATGGCGGGAGACATCTTTCTGCTCGGCACCACCTCGTGGCGCATCCGCCGTATCGAGCCGGGTATCGTGCGCGTCGAGGACGCGCACGGCCTGCCGCCAACGATTCCGTTCTGGCTCGGTGAAGCGCCCGCGCGCACCATCGAGCTCTCGGAGGAGGTCGGCAAGCTGCGCGAGGCGGTGATCGCTCGCCTCGATGCCAACGGCAGCGGCCCGCACTGGCTTGCCGCCGAATGTGGCCTGCCGCCGGAAGCCGCCGACCAGCTCGTGCGCTACGTGCGCGCCCAGGGCGACATGATCGGCGTCGTGCCGACGCAGCAGGACGTCGTCTTCGAGCGCTTCTTCGATGAATCTGGCGGCATGCAGCTCGTGGTGCACGCGCCGTTCGGCGGCCGCATCAACCGTGGCTGGGGGCTGGCGCTCCGCAAGAACTTCTGTCGCACATTCGACTTCGAGCTGCAAGCGGCGGCGAACGACGACGCCATCCTGCTGTCGATCGGGCCGCAGCACAGCTTCCCGCTCGAGGACATGTTCTCGCTGATCCGTTCCGGTGAAGTGCGCGAGACGCTGGAGCAGGCGCTGCTCGCCGCGCCGATGTTCGCGTCGCGCTGGCGTTGGAACGCGACGCGCTCGCTCGCGCTCCAGCGCCAGCGTAACGGCAAGCGCGTGCCGGCGCCGATCCAGCGCATGCGCTCGGACGACCTGCTGGCAGCGGTCTTTCCGCAGCAGGTCGCCTGCCAGGAGAACGTCACGGGAGCGATCGAGTTGCCCGACCACCCGCTCGTGCGTCAGACGGTGCACGACTGTCTGACCGAGGCGATGGACGTCGATGGCCTGCGCGACGTGCTGGAGCGCATCGAGCGCGGCGAGATCCGCCTCCACGCCCGCGACACGACCGAGCCGTCGCCCTTTGCCCATGAGATGCTCAACTCGAAGCCATACACCTACCTGGACGACGCGCCGCTCGAGGAACGACGCGCTCGCGCCGTCACGCTGCGTCGCACGCTGCCGGAGCACGCCCGCGACCTGGGCGAGCTGGACCCCGCGGCGATCGAGCGAGTGCGCGACGAGGCGCGGCCCGATCCACGCGACGCGGAGGAGTTGCACGATACGCTGCTCGGGCTGGTCACGCTGCGTGCCGAAGACGGCGTCGGCTGGGAAGCGTGGTTCGACGAGCTTCTGGCGCTGCGTCGGGCCGCGCTGCTGGAAACGGACGAGGCGCGCTTCTGGTTCGCCGCGGAGCAGCTACCGCTGATCCGCCGGCTCTATCCCGACGCGCGCGTCGAGCCCGCGGTCGAGCTGCCGCTGTCGCTCGCCAGCGCCGACATCGACGAAGACGCGGCGCTGGTCACGCTGTTGCGTGGCCACGTCGAGTGCGTCGGGCCAGTAACGGTCGACGAGCTGTCGCGGCGCACCGGCCTGCGCGAAGGTCGCATCGTGTCCGGCCTCGCGCAGCTTGAGGGCGAGGGGTACGTGCTGCGCGGGCGCTTCCGGCGCGACAGCGAAGGCGAGGAGTTCTGCGACCGACGCCTGCTCGCGCGCATCCACCGCTACACGCTCGACCGCCTGCGCCAGGAGATCGAGCCGGTGAGCGGGCAAGACCTGCTGCGCTTCCTCCTGCGCTGGCAGCACGTAGCGCCGGGCACGCAGCTGCAGGGCAAGCGCGGCGTGCTGGAGGCGATCCGCCAGCTCCAGGGCTTCGAGCTGCCCGCGCTGGCGTGGGAGCGCCACATCCTGCCGGCGCGCGTCGCAGGGTACCGCGCGTCGTGGCTGGATGAGCTGTGTCTGTCGGGCGAGGTCGCCTGGGGACGCTTGAGCCCGCGTCGCAGCGGCGACAACAGCAAGACCGCACCGGCGTCGTCCGCGACGCCGGTCGCGCTGGCGCTGCGCAGCGACCTGGGCTGGCTGATCGAGGGCGTGCGCAACGGCGACGCGCCGCTGGCTCCCGATCGCGGAGCGGCGCGCGATGTGCTGGGCCTGCTCGAAACGCGCGGGGCGTTGTTCTACGACGATATCGTGAGCGGCAGCGACCGCCTGCCCACGGATGTCCAGCGCGGGCTCTGGGAGCTCGTCGCGGGTGGGCTCGTCACGGCCGATGGCTTCCAGGCGCTCCGTTCGCTGATGGGCGGGAACCGCAGGCATTCGTCACGAACCAGTCGAAACGGTCGGCGCGGATACGCTGCGGGCGCTGCGCCTGCCGGTCGCTGGGCGCTGCTGCACTCGGCCGGCGAAAGGCGTTCGGGCGAGGAGTTAGCGGAGGTGTGGGCTGAGCAGCTCCTGTTCCGCTACGGTGTCGTGTTTCGGGACGCCGTGCGACGCGAGAACCTCACGGTCCCGTGGCGAGACATCCTGCGCGCGCTACGACGGATGGAGGCGCGCGGTACGGTGCGTGGCGGGCGGTTCGTGTCGGGGTTCTACGGAGAGCAGTACGCGCGGCCGGAGGCGGTCGAGTCGCTGCGGCGCGTGCGCCGGCACGAGAAGAATGACGAGCTGGTGCAGGTAAACGCTGTCGATCCGCTCAACCTGGCCGGCATCCTGACGCCAGACGCGCGCGTACCGGCGATCCACACGAACGCGCTCACGTATCGTGACGGCGTGCCGGTGGCGACGGCGTCGCGGGCGTAGCTACAGGCCGCTCACCATGAGGCGCGACATGCGCATGCTGGGCGCCGCGACACCACCCGCCCAGAGCTGGTCGTCCGCGACGGCCTCGATGCCGGCGAGCATGTCGTTCAGGTTGCCCGAGACGTTGATCTCCGCCACCGGATAGGTGACGCAGCCCTTCTCGATGCGGAAGCCGTTCGCGCCGCGCGAGAAGTCGCCGGTGGTCATGTTGACGCCAAAGCCCATCATGCCCGTCAGCAACAACCCGTCCTCTATGTCGGCGTAGAGCGCTTCAGGGGAGGTGTCGCTCGGCGCAAGCACGAGGTTGCTGGTGCCCGGCGAAGGCGGCGACGATAAGCTACGGCTCGCTGCGCCGTTTGTGCGCCGGCCACAGCGGCGCGCGTTGTACGAGTCGAACAAGAAGCTCCGGAAGATGCCGCCCTCGAAGACGGGCACGGCACGCGACGTGACGCCCTCCGCGTCGAACGGGCGCGATCCCAGGCGTCCGGGGAGCAGTGGGTCGTCCGTGATCGTGACGAGCGGCGATGCGACCTGCTCGCCCTCACGCTCGGCAAGGAACGTCGAGCGGCGATAAAGCAGCTCGCCTGAGACCGCCTGGCCGATGAGCTGGAGCAGCGCCCGCGACATCGGCGCTTCCCAGACGACGGGCATCGCCTTCGTCTCGACCTTGCGCGCGCCCAGCTTGGCGACAGCGCGCGCGGCGGCCTTGCGCCCGACCTCCTCTGGCGCTTCGAGCCGGTGGAGCGCGCGCTCGACGGAGAACCAGTAGTCGTTCTGCTTCTTGCCATCGGCGTCGTCACAGATCGCCTCGACGACGAGCATCGAGCTGGTCGATGGGTACGCGCCGGCGAAACCGAGCGAGTTCGCCAGCGCGATGTGGCTGCGCACGACGCTCATCTCCGCCCCGTCCGAGTTCGTCACGCGCTTGTCGAAGTCGAACGCGGCCTGCTCGCAGCGGAAGGCCAGGTCTTTCATTTCGTCCGGCGAGACCGACTCGATGCGCTCGTCGTAGAGCTGGAGGTTGGGCTGCGCACCGAGCGCGAGGTCATCGCGGTCGGGGAGGCCGGCGTGCTCGTCCGGCTCCGAAATGCGGGCCAGCTCGACCGCGTCGCGCACGAGCTCGTCAAGCGCTTCGGGCGTGATCTCTGCGGTGGAGCAGATCGCGGTGCACTTGTCCTTGATCACGCGCACGCTCGCCGCGTGCGAGCCGGCGTCGATGATGCGCTCGATCTTGCCCAGGCGCACGCGGACGGACGATTCGGTCGATGCGCTGACGAACGCGTCGGCCTCGTCCGCGCCGTGCTTGCGCGCACGATCAACGATGTCGGAGGCGATCGAGAGGAGGTCTTCATTCATGGGCGTTGGGCGCTAGCCCATCTGCGTGCCGCCGACGGTGATGCCGGAGACGAGCACGGTGGGGATGCCGACACCGACGGGTACCGACTGGCCGTCCTTGCCGCAAGTCCAGCGCCCGTCGCTCAGCGCGAAGTCGTGGCCCACGGCAGTGACTTTGGTGAGCACGTCCGGCCCGTTGCCAATGAGGTTCACATTTCGGATGGGCGCGGTGACGCGGCCGTCCTCGATCAGGTAACCCTCGGTGACGCTGAAGACGAAGTCGCCGTTGCTGATGTTCACCTGCCCGCCGGAGAACGCGACGCAGTAGATGCCCTTCTGCACCGACTTGATGATGTCCTCCGGCGCGCTCTCGCCGGCGAGCATGTAGGTGTTGGTCATGCGCGGCATCGGGTAGTGCTTGAACGACTGGCGGCGGCCGTTACCCGTCGCCTTCTCGCCCATCGCTTTCGAGCTGATCCGGTCCTGGAGGTAGCCCTGAAGCATTCCGTTTTCGATCAGCACGTTGCGGCCGGGCAGGTTGCCCTCGTCGTCGACGTTGATCGAGCCACGGCTCAGCTCGATCGTGCCGTCGTCGACGACGGTGCAGAGGTCTGAGGCGACACGTTCGCCGACGCGGTCCGAGTAGCGGCTGGTCTTCTTGCGGTTGAAGTCGGCCTCGAGGCCGTGGCCGATCGCTTCGTGGAGCAGGATGCCGGAGTCACCCCCGGCGAGAACGACCGGGAACGTTCCTGCAGGTGCTTCGATCGAGTCCTGGAGGAGGACGGCCTGGCGCGCAGCCTCCTGCGCCAGCGCCTCTGGCGTCGTATCCTGGAAGTAGGCCATCCCCATCCGGCCGCCTCCGCCCCAGCGCGCGGTCTGGCGCTGGCCGTCGCGCTCGGAAAGGCAGCTGACGTTGAAGCGCACGAGTGGTTGGATGTCACTCGTCATGCGCCCGTCGCTGGTGAAGATCGCAATGCGTTTCAGTTCGTCGACAAAGCTCACGTCGACACGTTCGATCGAGGCATCGAACGCGCGCGCAGCGTCGTCGGCGCGGCGGATCAGGTCGACTTTCTCCTGCGCGGGCACGTCGACGGTGTTCCCGCCAGGCGAGTAGTACTGCGGTGTTTCGTAGTGGACACCGTCGACCGGAGTCACCTTGTCGCCGCGCGAGGCGATCTTCGCCGCGGTCTCGGCGGCGCGGCGCATCGCGTCATCGCTCAGGTCTTCCGTGTACGCGTAGCCGACGGCGTCGCCGAGCAGGACGCGAATGCCCACGCCTTGAGAAACGTTGCGCGTGGCGCTCTTGACGTTTTGCTGTTCGAAGAGGATGTTGCCCGAGTTCTTATGCTCGAAATAGAGTTCGGCGTGCTCGCCGCCGCGGGAGAGGGCAAGATCCAGCAGGTTCTGCGCGACGACCTCGTCGATGGCGAAGCGCTCGCGCATGAAGGCAGCGCCCGGTGCGTCGCGACCGGCCGTGTCTGGCATGTCGTCCCATCTTACCAAGAGGGTGGGTCGATTGCTACGCTGTGCCCAACAATCCGGCAGAAGCGAGGTGCGTTATGAAACTCGGCGTGATCTTCCCCCAGACAGAGATCGGCAGCGACCCGGTCGCCATCCGCGATTACGCGCAAGCGGCGGAGCAGCTCGGCTACCACCACCTACTGGTGTTCGACCATGTGCTCGGCGCGCCGGCGGACCGCTTCCCGTTCCGGCCACCCTACAACCTCCAGACGCCCTTCCACGAGCCGTTCGTCCTGTTCGGCTACCTGGCGGGCCTCACGTCCCGCATCGAGCTGGTGACTGGCATCCTGGTGCTGCCCCAGCGCCAGACGGCCTTGGTGGCCAAGCAGGCCGCGGAGGTGGATGTGCTCACTGGCGGCAGGTTGCGGCTTGGGGTAGGCATTGGCTGGAACCTCGTCGAATTCGAGGCGCTGGGCGAGAACTTCCGCAACCGTGGTCGGCGCGTCGAGGAGCAGATCGAGCTCCTGCGCCGGCTCTGGACGGAGGAGCTGGTCGACTTCGACGGCAAGTACGACACCGTGCACCAGGCGGGCATCAACCCGCTACCGGTGCAGCGACCGATACCGCTGTGGATGGGCGCGATGGTGGACAAGGCGGTCGAGCGGGTGGCGCGCACCGCCGACGGCTGGTTCCCGCAGTTCGGCCCAAACGCGGACGGCGCTGCGGCGATCGAGCGCTTCCGAGGCTACGTCAGAGATGCTGGTCGCGACGGGAGCGACGTTGGCATCGAGGGACGGCTGTCAATGGCCGGCACGCCGGAGGGTGAATGGAGGGAGTCGGTGGAACGCTGGCGAGAACTGGGGGCGACGCACCTGACGTTCAACACGATGACGGCGGGCCTGGCGTCGCCGCGGGCTCACATGGATGCTATCCGGCGCTTCAAGGAAACTGTGATGGCCTAACCGAAGCGCTCAGTGGCCCCGCCCGAGCAGCCACTCGCGGCTGATCGAGCTGCCGCGCCCTGACCAACGCTCGAACTCCACTACGAACACGGACTCGCCATGACGAAGCAGCGGCGCCAGCCAGTCGCGGATCGTCGCCGCGTCCGACTCCGTGAAGACCACGAATGCATCGTCATGGATGTGACGCACGTCTTCTGGCCGCACGTGACGCTCGAGCGCAGTCTGGACCCGCGAGCCCAGCGCGCTATCGGATGAGGACGCGGTAACGAGCTTGAGGCTGCCCGGCCCGATCGCCTCGCCACTCACCGCAGGTGTTGCTGGAACCAGGCGATGCACTTGGGCCAGGCGTCGTGCGCCGCGTCTTCGCGATAGCTGGGCCGCCCTTCGCTCATGAACGCATGGCCAGCGCCCGGGTACGAGTGGAACTCGTGCGTTTTACCAAGCCGCGTGAGCTCCGCGTCGAGCTTCGATACGTCGGCAGGGTTGGGGTTGGCATCGTCCTCGCCGAACAGGCCGAGGATCGGGCAACCGATCTGGTCACTTTGCTCGAACGGAGCGGGGCCGTCGCCCCAAGCCCGCATGATGTTTCCTCCGTAATAGATGACAGCGGCCTTGAGCTCTGGTACGCGCGTTGCCATCAGGTAGGCGACGCGCCCGCCCATGCAGAATCCGGTGATGCCGATGCTATCACCGCGCGCTTCTGAGAGCGACTTCGCGTGCTCGATCGCGGAGTTCACGTCCACCACGATGGTCGCGTCACGCAAGTGGCTCATGCGCGAGAGGGCGTCGTCGCTGGCGTCGGGGTCTTCGCGGTGGTAGAGATCGGGCGCGATGCCAACGAAGCCAGCCTGTGCGATGCGATCGGTCATCGTCTGGACAAACGAATCGACGCCGCCCGCGTGCTGAATGACGATGACGCCCGGCGCGGGTGCGCTGTCCGGCGTGGTGACGTAGCAACGCATGTTGCTGCCGTCGACGGTGATGGTGTCCCAGCGGCTTGGCATGTGCTTCTCCTTATCGTGCGTAATCAAGGCCGCGATTGATGGTGACGCGCATGATGGCGCCGGCGCGCGAGTCGTCGCGCACGAGTTCGAGGACGCCCTCCGCGATCAGTTCCGGTCGCAGGATGCCGCCGACCTCGCGGCTCATCGCCGTTCGGCCTTCTTCGCCCGCCGGCTGGATCATCGGTGTGTCGGTAAATGAGGGACAGACCGCGTTGACGCGTATCCCTTCGGCGCTGAGGAACGCGAGCGAGCGCGTAAAGTGGACCACGCCGGCCTTCGTCGCCGCGTAGACCGGGCCGGTGGGCATCGGCACGAGCCCGCCCATCGATGCGGTGTTCACGATCACACCACCTGCCCCTTGCTTTCGCAGATGTTGCACTTCTAGTTGCGCGCCGCGAATGACTGCGGTGAGGTTGACCAGCACCGTTGGCTCCCAGGTCTCTGGGCCACCGTAGAAGTCCCCACCGCGCTCGGAGACGCCAGCGTTGTTGTGAAAGATGTCGGCGCTGCCGAACTCGCGGACGGCGAGGTCGATCATCGCGAGCTGGTCGTCCCGCTTTGTGACGTCCGTGTGAATGAAGCGCGCCTCTCCGCCCGATGCCTCGATCTCGCGCACGGCGGCCGGTCCTTTGTCGTCCTGCAGGTCGGCCAGGACGACGCGCGCGCCGTTGGCGGCGAGCAGCTTCGCGGTCGCCAGTCCGATGCCGGACGCGCCGCCCGTTATAACCGCAACTTTGCCCTTCGGGTCCATGTTCTCCTCACTTACTAGCCGCTGCGCGCAGCCACTTCTTCTGCCAGCCGTCGTCGGGCTGCTGTTCGGCGAACGGCCACGGCTTGTCCCAGCGATTCCAGTACGCGACGCGACTTACCGGCTTCCTGCTCACTGGCCCGTGACGGTCGTCCGTGTAGCCGAGCGGAACCAGGCTGTATATCTGGTTGCTGTCGGGGATAGCGAGCGCTTCCATCAGTTCGCTCGCGTGGGTGAGCGGCAGGTTGAAGATCGACGCGCCCAGGCCCAACGCCCGCGCGGCGAGCAGCAGGTTTTGGATGGCTGGGAACGCGCTACCGCCCGGCGTTGAATGTCGGCCGCGCAGGCCGCACACGACGACGATGACGGGGGCATCGGCCAAGTGGTGTGACAGGTACTCTACGGAGCGGAGCGAGAGGCGCTGCGTGCGCGGAAGCTGATCGACCTCTGCAAAACGTGTACTATAGCCTGCCCAGCCTTCTTCAGCCCACGATTGCATCCGCTGCTTGAGTCGCGGATCGGTGACGATGACAAAGCGCCAGTCCTGTGTGTTCTGGCCGGAGGGCGCGCGGATCGCCGCATCGAGCAGCTGAAAGAGAACCTCATCCGGCAGCGGGTCGGGCTTGAGTCGGCGCAGCGCTCGCGTGCTGTAGAGCGCCTCGAAGAGGCCGATGGGCTGGTCGGGCACGAGATGTTCCTTCTGCGTCAGAATCCGGCGCCATCATAGCGAACGACTCCAGTGGACGCTACTGCACCTAACGATAGCGCGGGTCGTGAGCTACGCTGGTCCTGTGAGACCGAAGGCTACCCGGTTCGTCGAGATCGCGCTGGGACTGGCATTGACCGCTGTGGCAGCATGCGCCCTTGTCGCCTGCGGCAGCGATGACGGCGCGTCCGCGAACGAGCAGTCAGTCTCGGGCGTGATTATCGACGTTGTCGCGCCCTCGCTCACAGAACTCAACTCGTTCACGTTGCGCTCGACTGATGGGCGAGACCTTGTCTTCCATATTGCGCCGGATGCGCGCCCCGAACCCGCAGAGGGCTTCGTGCCGGGGCATCTACGGACGCACGCCGTGGAGGCGGCGCGGGTCAAGGTCTTCTATCGGCAGGAGGATGGCGAGCTGCTGGCCCTACGCATGGTGCACGTGTCGCCCCCGCTGCCTTAGGGTACCAGCGGCTGGATCGCGGCGCTGAGCTCGGCCGGACTGGCTGCGCCTTCGAAGCGCGCGGTCACGGTGCCCGCGGCATCTACGACGAAGATCCACGGCTCGCTGATGAGGCCCCAATCGCTCGTCGCCTGGACTGGTTTTGGGAAGCCATCGCTCCCTACCACGAGATCGCCGTTGGCGTCGAGCTCGTACGGCTCGATGTGGATGAAAGTCACTTGGTCGGCGAAGTCAGGTGCGATCGCCTTGATGTTGTCGAGGATCGGGCCGCAGAAGCGCGTCTGGCAAAACTTCGGCGTTGCGAAGATGACGACGAACGGCTTGCCGGCCTCCAGTGCCTGCGCCACGGTCATCTGGTAGAACGCGGTGTTCGGCGTTTCGTCGGTGCTGATCTGAGCGATGTCCGATACGTCGTTGATCGTGAGGTTCTCGCTCGGCGGCGCCTTGCCGCCAATGGTTGGCGCGCGGCCTTGGGCGAGTACCGGGAAGTTGAAGCGCCTCACCTTCGTCTCGTCACCGCTCTGGGTGAGCGTGGCTTCGGCCTCCCACGTGCCGGCCTGATCGAATTCAACGTCCGCGACGAAAAGGCCCGCGACGTCCGGGATCGCCCAGACGAAACGCGCGTCCGCCTGCGATTTGAGCTTATCCTGATAATAGAACTTGAGCGCGACGCTCGTTCCCGGCGCGTCGAGGATAGGCTTGTTGTCCTCGTCGATCAGGCCAAGCCCGAAGCGGTTTGGGCCTACAGCCAGCTCCGAGTTCGCGGCGATGGGTGTGATGCCCTCGTTCGAGAGGGGTATCGCCGTAGGAGACCCCCCTGCACCGGTTGTTCCGTTGTTGCTGTCGCCGCACGCGGAGGCGATGAGCGCGAACGCGGTCAGCAGCGCGGCGAGGAGAAGTGGAATGCGCATGTGGGTCGTTCCTTCCGTGAGGAGGACGTTTCGGCCTGACGGCTTCATGGTATCGGTAGGGGAGTTGTGGGCAAGCGCCGAGTTATTGGGGGCGCCGGCGGAGAATCTCGAGGGCGTCCCACGTTGCTCCGTCGAGCGGGATCCAGTCGTTGAAGCCCAGTCCGTCCGGCTCGCTAGCCGTATTGACGAGCGCAACGAACCGCAGTTCGCCGAGATCATCGTCTCGCCAAACCACTCGATATGTCCACCGGCATTTGGCCGGTGTGGGAAGGACAGATTCCCACAGACCACCCAGGCGCCTGAGAAACGCAGGGTCGCCGCCAACGATCTCCGCGAGGACCGCGTTTAGGTAAGGCACGGGCTCATCAATCGAGTCAGGATCCCGAGGGCGTCCCTTCAGGACACCAATGAGGGTACCAACGCACTCATCCCAGTTTAAGATGTGGTCTGTAAAAAGGTGATCGTTCGCGACGCTTAGGAGATTCATCTGAGCACTCGTACGCTGAGCGCGCTCCTGCGCGAAGTCGACGCCCCACAGGCGTTCGATGATGGTGTTCGTCGCTATAACCTCCGTGTTGTCATTGAGCACGAACTCCGGCCAGGGAACTTGCTCGACGATATGCTGTAGTTCTTCTACTGTGTAGAAGTAATTTGGAAAACGCTCGCCTGGAAAGAGTGTGTCGGGAGCGGCAAAGCCCGTGGCGGCAAGGATGTGCCTACGTTCGTGCTGTGGTAGACGAAGAGCCTCCAAGAGGGCATTGAGTGAGGATGCGGTAGGCGCGCGTCGCCCCGATTCATAGCCGCGCACGGTTTCTTCCGAGAGAGAAGCCCGACGTGCTACCTCCGCCCGCGACAGGCCGAGTTGTTCGCGCGCCTTGCGCAGCGTCTTCCGCCAGTCCCTTTCAGCCATTGCGTGGCCCTCGACCACGGCATACCACAACGCGTACTACTCCGCCTATTCAGGCAGCGGTACAGATTGTACCAGATGCGCTCTTGTAAGGCGGCAGTTAACCCACTTATGCTCTGCCGGAAGCGTTAGAACGGAGTGTGCCCGATGATACGATTCTTAATCTATGCCGTGGGGCTAATTGTCACCATAATGGCCGCAGCCTTGCTTTCAGAACCAGGACATTCAGAGGCTGCAGGGTTGGGCATTACCGTACCGAGTCCGCCCGGAGAGACTTGGTACGTCTGCCAAGGGTACAACACCAATATCAGTCACAACGGAGGGGACAGATACGGACTTGATCTGACCTCTGACCATGGAGCAGTTGGAACAAATGGCTGCATAGGCGGACACAATGCGGGCCGCACACAGACGCGTTCATACGCCTATAGCGGGAACGATAGCGTGGAAGTACTTTCCGGGCGGCCTTGTCTGCATCAAAATAAACGGTTCTCGGAGCATTAAAGTCGGCCATATGAAGACAGTATTGTCGCCGGGATGGCCTGCTGCTTGGCTGACGACACCAGTCGGCGGCGCCGTCACACAAGGTTCAAGTCTAGGATATGTGGAAGTCCCCAACAGTGGGAACGGCGGCTTTCCGCATATCCACATCGGCGTATACGCCAGCGCGAATGGGAGTGGTGGCAGTACTAAACCATTCTCAAGCCAGTACGGAACACAGTTGAACGGCTCTCAGGTCTGGGATCTTCCTTCGAATGGATCGCGTAATCAGTGGAGCGGTCTAGCCTTGAGACGATCGGCGCCAGCTCCAGCGCCTCGGACGATCAACTGTGATGACAACGCAGGCTGTTTCACTCGTTGGGGTCCTTCAGGGCGCTGTGCGCAGGCGGACAACAATAGCCTGGACTGGTACTGGTGCTGGTCCAGCAGGTGCAACATCACCGCGCACTGCCACATGTGGTACACGTGGAACGCTACTAGTGGCAGTGATGTCAACTATGGTGTCTGGCGGCCTAACCTTCCAAAGACTGCGGACTGGCGTGTTTGCGCTTATATATCAGGTGATCATGCTTACGCGAGAAGCGCTAAATATAAAGTGAGGCATGCGAGCGGTACGACAACAGTAACCGTGAATCAGCAGGCGCTCTTCGGTTGGAAGAACCTTGGCGTGTATCGCTTCAACGGCGGCACGGGCGGATATATCCGATTAGGGGATGTCACTGGCGAGACGTATGCAACTAGGCAGATCGGGTTCGACGACGTGAAGTGGGTCGAAAACGGCGGCAACTGCTAGACTAAACCTCCTGCCGATCGGAACAGGGCCAGAACTCAGTTCTGGCCCTGTTCGCGCCTTGACCGCCTTCCGCGAAGCGCCGATAATGAACCAGAGCCAATTAGCGTACCGAGTACACTAATCATGCACACGCTTCGAGTCGGGTTAGCCCAGATCAACGCCACCGTCGGCGATCTCGACGGCAACGTCGCCAAAATCCTGGAGTACGCCGTCCGGGCGCGGGAGCTGGGTGCCGACCTCGTCGCGTTCCCGGAGCTGGCGGTCACCGGCTATCCGCCCGAGGATCTGCTCCTGCGCCGGCGCTTCATCCTCGATAACAACATAGCGCTGGAACGGATCGTGCGCGAGGCGCCCGCCGGCATCACGCTCGTCGTCGGCTTCGTCGATGGCGACGGCGATATCTACAACGCCGCTGCGGTGATCCACGGCGGCCGGCTCGCCGGCGTGTACCACAAGCAGTATCTGCCGAATTACGGCGTCTTCGACGAGAACCGCTACTTCCAGCGCGGCACAGAGACGCCCGTGTTCGAGGTAGCGCCTGCCCGTCCGTCAGGCGGGGGCGTGCGCGTCGGCGTGAACGTCTGCGAAGACATCTGGTACCCGGAGGGCCCATCGCAGGCGCAAGCGCACGCCGGCGCCGAGGTTATCGTGAACATCAACGGCTCGCCGTATCATGCGGGCAAAAGTCACGAGCGTGAGCAGATGCTGGCGACGCGGGCAATCGAAAACGCCGTCATCGTCTGCTACGTGAATCTCGTTGGCGGCCAGGACGAGCTGGTCTTCGACGGCGGCAGCATGGTCATCGACGAGCGCGGCGAGCTGGTCGCGCGCGCGGCGCAGTTCGATGAAGAGATGCTGGTCTGCGACCTCGATATCGACGGCGTACACGAACGTCGATTACACGACCCGCGCCTGGCGGCCGTCGACCCGGTCAGTTGCCCGCAGATCGTCGTTTCGCGCGAGCCGTTCACTGGTGACAAGCCGGCGATCGAGGGACGCGTCTCCGAGCCTCTGTCGTCCGACGCGGAGGTCTACGCAGCGCTGGTCACCGGCGTGCGCGACTACTGGGCCAAGGGCCGCTGCGCTAATGCGCTCGTTGGCCTCTCGGGCGGCGTAGACTCCAGTCTTGTCGCGGCGATTGCGGTGGACGCGCTGGGCGCGCAGCACGTGACCGGCGTCGCTATGCCGTCGCGCTACTCGTCCGAAGGGTCGATCGCCGACGCTACGCAGCTCGCCGAAAACCTGGGCATCGAACTGCAGATCGTCCCGATCGAACCGGCGCACGCTGCGTTCCTCGAGATGCTCGAGCGTCCGTTCGCCGGGAGCGAGCCTGGCGCGGCGGAAGAGAACGTGCAGGCGCGTATCCGCGGCAACCTGCTGATGGCGCTTTCCAATAAGTACGGCTCGTGGGTGATCACCACCGGCAATAAGAGCGAGTACGCGACCGGATACTGCACGCTCTACGGCGATATGGCTGGCGGCTACGCGGCGATCAAGGACGTGCCGAAGACGCTCGTCTACCGCCTGGCCGAGCACCGCAATCGAGCCGCCGGGCGGGAGGTCATCCCGCGCACGGTCATCGACAAGCCGCCTTCCGCGGAGCTGCGCCCGGATCAGCTCGATAGCGACTCGCTGCCGCCGTATGACAAGCTCGACCCGATCCTCGAGGCGTACGTGGAAGACGAGCGCAGCCTTGAGGAGATAGTGGCGCTGGGCCATGACGAGGCGCTGGTGCGGCGGGTGATGTCGCTCGTGGACCGGAGCGAATACAAGCGCCGGCAGTCGCCTCCAGGCGTGAAGATCACGCCACGCGCCTTCGGGCGCGACCGCCGGCTTCCTCTCGCGAACCAGTACACAGGCTACTAGGCGGGGATTCTCGTTCCATCAGTCTTTGCGCCTAAGTTGGCAGGGCGGCACAATGGTAGGGCAAGTTCGCTTACCAAGGAGGGGCTCATGATGCACATGATGCAGTGGAAGCGTTGGTCTGTTGCGGTTGTCGCGTTGCTCTTGCTCGCGTTTGCCCTGGCCGCCTGCGGTGACGACAAGAGTGAGAAGGCGACACCAACCTCGCCCGGAGCGACCGAACCAGGCGTGACCGCGCCGACAGCGACCGAAACGGCGACCGAGCCGGCGGAAGGAAGCGGAGCAGGCGCGACCATTGACGTCAGCGCTGCCAACATCGCGTTTGCGCCGGAAACGATCGAGGCGCCGGCGAGCGAAAGCTTCACGGTTCAGTTCGATAATCAAGACGATGGTCTTCCTCACAGCTTCGCCGTGTTTGCGAGCGAGGCCGATGCACAGTCAGGAGCGGACCCGCTCGCGGCGACCGAGACGATCACGGGGCCGGACACGACGGAGGTCACCGTCCCGGCGCTTGAGGCGGGCGAGTATTTCGTGTGGTGCGAGGTGCACACCTCGGCGATGACGGCGACGCTCGTCGCGAGCTAAGGCGTATGTGGTAACGAGAAGGCCAGGCGTCTCGCCTAGCCTTCTTCGTGTCGACAGGTGTTGCAGCTACTCGCCCTTGTGCTCGCGGAGCCAAGTGAGTACCTCTTCGGCGTGCCCGTTTGGATCGACCTGCGGCCACACTTTTTCGAGCGTCGCGTCCGGCCCGATCAGGAACGTTGCGCGGTCGAGGCCCATGTACTCGAACTCCTTGAACTTCTTCTGCCCGTACACGCCATAGGCGTCAGAGACCTCGTGCTCGGGGTCCGCGAGGAGCGTGAACGGTAGCTCGAACTTATCGCGGAACTGCTCGTGGGATTCCACGCTGTCGAGGCTGATGCCGAGCACGACGGCGCCTTCCTGCTGAAGGATCCCGAGGTTATCGCGGAAGTTACAGGCTTCGATGGTGCAGCCGGGCGTGTCGTCTTTCGGGTAGAAGTAGAGCACCACGTGCTTCCCGCCAAAGTCTTTCAGTGAGACAGTCTCGCCCCTGTCGGTCTGGGCTGTGAAGTCGGGAGCCGGTTGGCCTTCGGTGAGTGGCGTGGGCATGTAGTACCTCCGTGTGCTGGTGATGAGCGAAACGATAATAGCACAGGCTGGGCGGTGGGATCGCCTGCCGGCTACGAACGCCTCGTAAGCTCCTCGATGACGCGCGGCAGCTCGCTCAGGCGACGGATCACGGCCACCGGCGCCACGCGAGCTCCTGCGAGCGGCTCCTGACGGTACTGGTGGGTGAGCACCGCGCGCATACCGACGCCGTGCGCGCCGCTCACGTCGTCGAACAACCGGTCGCCAACGAAGAGCGCGTCTTCCGGTGCAACGTCCAGTTCCTCAAGCGCGCGTTGGAAGAGCGACGCGTGGGGCTTGCGATAGCCCATAGCGCTAGACGAGACGACCGAACGCACGTATCGCAGCATGCCAAGACGGCGCAGCGCGTCCTCGATGCCGGTGTGGAGTGTAAGCGTGTTGGTGACGCAGCCGAGCGTGAGGCCCTGTTCGCTGAGCACGGCGATGGGTTCGAGCGTGTCAGGCTCGATCACCGGCATGTCGTGCTCAGCGCCGAAGAACACCGCGGTGAGCTCGCCCACGACCTCGTTCGGTGGCGTAATGTCGAGCGATGCGAGTGCTTCGCGTAGGAGATCGTCGCTGGGGGGCTGGTCGATGTCGCCGTCCTCCTCCCAGCGCTTGATCAGCCGACCAACGGACCTGCCGAGCGCCCGATCGAGTGCGGCTGGTGAGAGCGAGTCGGTCCCCACGGAAGCCTCGATCGCGGCGTGCAGCCGCAGAACGTGGAGCCGGCGCATCTCTTCGGTCGGAGCGTAGTTCCAGACCGTGTGCCCGAGATCGAAGATAACGGCGCGCAGCATCCCAGTTACTCTATCCAGATACCACCGACGGTGAAGCGCGCCTGGGCGCCCTCCGCGGTCTCGATAACGACAAAGAAACGGTCCGTCCGCTCCAGCTGGATAGCCACATCCTTCTGCAGGAAGGCCGGCGCCTCAGCATCGGTCCAGAAGCCGTCGCAGCCGCGCGAGGCGTAGATCGTCTCTTCGGAGGTTTCGAACACAATGACATCGTTCTTGCAGGAAGCGGTTTCGAGCACGCGCGTGTCGATTTGCGTTGGTGGCGCGTTGGCCACGCGCTCGAAGCGGCCGAGCGCGCTTGTCTCCTCGATGGCGGTGGTGGAGTCCGGCACGTTGGCCGGGCGCGGAACCGGTGTTACGAGCGGGCCACTGTAGA
>JBAROU010000107.1:0-13070 GCA_049642385.1 Dehalococcoidia bacterium
GCTCACCGATGTGCGCGACGAAGCGATCTTCGTGAGTAACGCCTACATCGTGTCCGGCAAAGTGCCGAGCTAGGAGAGCACTCGTGTTCAAGCCAGTCGACCCGAAGCCCGACTTCCCGGCGCTAGAGCGCGAGACGCTGCGCTGGTGGCAGGAGCAGGGCATCGTCGCGCAGTACCTGAAGCGAAACGAGGCGTCGGAGCGGCGCTGGTCGTTCGTCGACGGGCCGATCACCGCGAACAACCCGATGGGCGTCCACCACGCCTGGGGGCGCGCGTACAAGGACGCCTTCCAACGCCACAAGACGATGCAGGGCTTCCGCCAGCGCTACCAGAACGGCTACGACTGCCAGGGCCTCTGGATCGAGGTGGAGGTCGAGCGGGAGCTGGGCTTCACGTCGAAGCACGACATCGAGGCGTACGGCGTCGACCGCTTCGTCGAGGCGTGCAAGGAGCGCGTGCAGAAGTTCGCGGATCAGATCACCACGCAATCAATCCGGCTCGGCTACTGGATGGACTGGGAGAACTCATACTTCACCAACTCGGACGAAAACAACTACGCGATCTGGCACTTCCTCCAGGTGTGCCACAAACGAGGCTGGCTCTACAAAGGCCAGGACTCGATGCCGTGGTGCCCGCGTTGCTCGACCGGCCTTTCGAACATGGAGATCGTCACCGAGGGCTACCGAGAGCTGACGCACCCGAGCGTCTACCTGAAGCTGCCGCTCAACGAACGCCCGGGCGAGTCGCTCCTGGTCTGGACGACGACGCCGTGGACGCTCGCGGCGAACGTGGCGGCCGCGGTGCATCCGGAGCTTACGTACGCGCGCGTGCGTCAAGGCGACGAGGTGCTCTACCTGTCGAAGGCGACACTGGGCGTGCTCGCCCAGGCGGGCGCCCGTCCGGGCGAGGGCGATTACACCGTTGAGGCAGAGCTGCCCGGCCGCGAGCTGATCGGCCTGACGTACCGCGGGCCGTTCGACGAACTGCCGGCGCAGGAAGGCGTCGTCCACCGCGTGATCGAGTGGGAAGACGTGAGCGAGGACGAAGGGACGGGCATCGTCCACATCGCGCCGGGGTGCGGGCAGGAAGACTTCGCGCTGAGCAAGCAGTTTGACCTGGCGGTGATCGCGCCGATCGACCAGTTCGGCAACTACGTCGAGGGCTTCGGTTTCCTGGAGGGACGCTTCGCGGGAGACGTGGCGCCGCCGGTGTTCGAGTCGCTTCGCGAGAAGAACGTGCTCTATCGCGTTCAGGACTATTCACACCGTTACCCGATTTGCTGGCGTTGCGATAGCGAGCTGGTCTTCCGCGTCGTGGACGAGTGGTTCATCAACATGGACGGGAAGGACGACGAAGGAACGAGTCTGCGCGAACGAATGATGGAGGTGACGCAGAAGATCCGCTGGATCCCGGACTTCGGCCTCGCGCGCGAGCTGGACTGGCTACGCAACATGGCCGACTGGATGATCTCGAAGAAGCGGTATTACGGCCTTGCGCTGCCGATCTTCGAATGCGAGTGCGGGCACGTCGAGGTGATCGGCGGGCGGGACGAGCTACGCGAGAGGGCGGTCGAAGGCTGGGATGCGTTCGCCCAGACGGGCGCCGGCACGGGCGACGGACACTCGGCCCATAGACCGTGGATCGATGCCGTGAAGATCCGCTGCACTCAGTGTGGTGCGGTCGTTTCGCGTATCACGGATGTCGGCAACCCGTGGCTCGACGCGGGCATCGTGCCGTTCTCCACGCTGTCGTACGACAGCGACACATCGTTTTGGGAACAGTGGTTCCCGGCCGACTTCATCACCGAGAGCTTCCCGGGCCAGTTCCGCAACTGGTTCTACGCGCTGCTCGCGATGAGCACGGTGCTGGAACGGCGCGAGCCGTTTCGCGCAGTGCTGGGCCACGCGCTGGTGCGCGACGAGCAGGGCGAGGAGATGCACAAGAGCAAGGGCAACGCGATCTGGTTCGACGAAGCCGCGGAGAAGATGGGCGTCGACGTAATGCGCTGGCTCTTCATGCGCCACAACCCGGAGCAGAACGTGAACTTCGGCTGGGGAACGGGCGACGACGTGCGGCGGAGCTTCGTGTTGACGCTCTGGAACACGTATGCGTTCTTCGTAACGTATGCGAACATCGATGGCTGGCAGCCGGACGCCACCGCGCCGACGATTGAGAACGAGCTCGATCGCTGGCTGCTCTCGGAGCTACACCAACTCGTCGCCGACGTGACCAACGGGCTCGATACCTTCGAGACGATGACGCCCTGCCGGCGCATCGAGGCGTTCGTGGAGGACCTCTCGAACTGGTACGTGCGGCGCAGCCGGCGTCGCTTCTGGAAGTCTGAGGACGACAGCGACAAGCGTTCGGCGTACACGACGCTGTACGAGACGCTGGTGACGCTGGCGAAGCTGCTAGCGCCGCTGATGCCGTTCCTGGCAGAGGAGCTGTACGAGAACCTCGTTGTATCTGTGGACGGAGCGGCATCGCCATCAATCCACCTGACGGACTGGCCGCAGGCGGACGCGTCGCTGATCGACAAGGTGCTGAGCGACGAGGTGCGGCTGCTGCAGCGGCTCGCGTCGCTGGGGCGTTCGGCGCGCAGCAAGGCGGCGATCAAGGTGCGGCAGCCGCTGTCGCGCGTGTTCGTGAAGGTGCGCGCGCAGGTGGAGGAGGACGGTCTGCGCCGGATGGAGGCGCAGCTCATGGAGGAGCTGAACGTTCGTGAGCTGGTGGCGATTCGAGACGAATCGGACTTTCTGCGGTACGAGGTGAAGCCGAACTTGCCAGTGCTCGGCCCGAAGTACGGGAGCGACGTCGGCAAGATCCGCAAGGCGTTGGACGAGCAGGACGCCGGCGCGATCGCGGCCGCGGTATCGGAGGGACGCAGCGTCGAGATCGCGGGTTACCAGCTCGAGCCAGACGAGGTGCTCGTCTCGACGGTCGAGCGCGAGGGTTTCGCGTCGGCGCAGGAGGCGGGATACATCGTCGTCGTCGATACCGAAGTGCCGGCAGAGTTGCGGGACGAAGGACTGGCGCGAGAGCTGGTGCATCGGATCCAGAACCTGCGGCGCGACGCCGGGTTCGACATCTCGGACCGGATCACGACGTACTGGCAGGGCGACGACGACGTGCGACGCGTGGTGGCCGCGCACGGTGAGTACGTGCAAGGCGAGACGCTCTCGCTCTCACTCGTGGAGGGCGCGCCGCCGGACGGCGCGCAGCGCGCGGAGCAGACGGTCGATGGGCACCAGGTGGTGCTGAGCGTCGTTCGGGCGTGAGGTAGAATACGGGAGCTTAGCAAAGGGGGCTGATATGGATAAGTTCATGCTTGTCGCCGCCGCTCTGATGGCCACGCTTGCCGCGGTGCGGGCGGGGCAGAAGGCGCTGGGCGCATGGCAGAAGGTGCTGGACGCCGCGCGTGAGTCGGAAGAACCGACGGGGGCGGCATCGCCTGCGACGAACGGCGCGCGACCGCGCGAGGCCGAGCCCATCGCTTCGTGACGGACGCGCCCAAGCTGCTCCTGGCGACGAACAACGCCGGTAAGGTTGCGGAGCTGCGCGAGCTGCTCGAGGGCTGCGGCTGGGAGCTGGTGACGCCGGCGGACGTCGAGCTGTCGCTCGATGTCGATGAAGTTGGACAGACCTACGCGGAGAATGCTTCAATCAAAGCTGAAGCGTACGCAAAGGCCAGCGGCCTTGTCGCTCTCGCTGACGACTCAGGTCTGGAAGTCGATGCCCTGGACGGTCGGCCGGGTGTGTTATCAGCACGATATGGCGGGCCAAACCGAATGGACTCGGAACGCGTCGAAACGCTGTTGGCAGAACTGGCCGGCGTGCCGGATGAACGGCGCAATGCCCGCTTTCGCGCAGTGATCGCAATCGTGGAGCCGGGCGGGAGGACCGAACTGGTGGAGGGCAGCGTGGAAGGTCGCATCGCGCACGAGCCAAGAGGCGCCAGCGGGTTTGGCTACGACCCGATCTTCCTGCTGCCGGAGCGTGGTGTGACGATGGCTGAGCTGCCGTCCGCCGAAAAGAACTCGGTCAGCCACCGAGGCGTCGCGGCGCGGACGGCGCGCGTCGTGCTGGAGCGAATGCTACGTGGATCGTGACACGAGCCTACAAGGCGACCACCTGATCCCGCTGATGCCACGGGATCGGGCCGAACCGACGCCGTTCGAGGACGACGGCGCGGAGCTGCCGCAGTCGTGGGGCGACGGCCCCTTAAGCGACGGCTTCGGGCGGGAGCTGAAGAACCTGCGCGTCTCGGTCACCGACCGCTGCAACTTCCGCTGCACGTACTGCATGCCAGAGGAAGGCCTCCAGTGGCTGGGCCGCGAGGAGATCCTTTCGTACGAGGAGATCGAGCGCCTGGTGCGGGTGTTCGCGCGGCTGGGTGTCGAGGAGGTGCGGCTCACCGGCGGCGAACCGCTGGTGCGGCGCGACCTGCCGGCGCTGATCAAGATGCTGGCGCAGATCGACGAGCTGAAGAGCCTGAGCCTGACGACGAACGGCTTTTCGCTGAAGAACATGTGCGGCGAGCTCGTCGCTGCGGGGCTGCGGCGGATCAACGTGAGCATGGACACGCCCGTGCGCGAGAAGTTCGCGCACATCACGCGTCGCGATGCACTGCCGGAGGTGCTGGAAGGCCTGGAGGAGTGCGAGAAGTACCCAAGCCTGCGTCCGATCAAGGTGAACGCCGTCGCGATCCGCGGCTTCAGCGAGGACGACGTGCTCGCCTTCGCGGAGCTGGCGCGCCGCAAGCCATACGTTGTGCGCTGGATCGAGTTCATGCCGCTGGACGCGGACGGTCATTGGGACCGCGACGACGTCCTCACTGGGGCAGAGATCCGCTCGATCATCGAATCGCGCTACCCGCTCGTAGCGCTGGGCGACGATCGCATCGCAACGGCACAACGCTTCGCGTTCGCGGACGGCGCGGGCGAGGTGGGCTTCATCAACCCTGTGAGCGAGCCGTTTTGCTCGAGCTGCGACCGCATCCGGCTCACCGCGGACGGCCAGTACCGCACGTGCCTCTTCTCGACCTGGGAGACGGATTTGCGCGCGCCGTTGCGTTCGGGCGCGAGCGACGACGAGATGGAGCAGATCATCCGAGCGGCGTCGTGGCGCAAGGAGATGAAGCACCACATCAACGACGCGGGCTTCCAGCGCGCGTCGCGGAGCATGTCACAGATCGGCGGATAGATCTCGAAGTTCGAGGTTCGAGGTTCGGGGTTCGTGCCGAGCCGTCTCAGCCTCGCTTGTCGGCGCTGGGGCGGCTAGATTCTTCGAGGATCGTGTACCCTCATGCGGAGTCTCAACTAGACTGGTGGCATGGGCGAGTTCTTCGACTGGCTGGCTGGACTCGATTGGAAATATTGGCTCGCTGTTCTCGTCGTCGTCGCCGTCGGGGGCGGAGTTGCCGCATGGCTTGCAACCGAGTTCTTACGATGGACATGGCGGATGATCTACAATCACGTCATCGCAGTACCGCACATCATGTTTGGCGAATGGTGTGATGGACGAACCACCTCTCAAGATGAGAGAGTCGATTCTAGGGATTGGCTTTGCTTAGAGTATCGAGCCGCGAAGAAAGGCCTTATTTCCGTAGGTGTTCATAATTGCCGAGCGGAACTTACGCTGAGATTTCCTGATGGTCATGCAGAGGTGTTTCGCGGCTTATATGGGGGGGAGGATGCTCCGCGCAGGTTGTGGGATATGCGCGCGAACACGTCGGCAAAGCTGGAACTAGTACTTTTCCATCGCCTCCCGTTTGTGCTCAGCAGTGATTGGAACCGAGGCTTGCGAGACAATTCTAACTTTCAGCCTGTTGGCGTATATGTAACCAATCATGACTTTATTTTCGATCAGGGGCAACGGCGAGAGCTTTCTCCCGGCAAATATAGTTTCCAGGTACAAATGACATTTGAAGGAGGTAGTGCAATAAGCGACGAAATGTGGCTAGTGGTCCCAGACTTAAACGAGTTGTGCGGCGATCTACCGATGAGCTCTTGGTATGGCCGACTATCTGAGTGATAGGGCTAGCGCTCAATCCGCTTTTGCCGATAGCGGGTTGATTCCGACACCTTCTCTCGGATCAACTCCTGGTACGGAAGCGCCTCAGCCCCGATCAGAGCCATGAGCGAACGATTGTCGCACATCGATGACGCGGGGCGCGCCCGGATGGTGGACGTCTCCGGCAAGGCAGACAGCGCGCGCGAGGCGGTGGCGCGCGGCACGGTGCGCATGCAGCCGGAGACGCTGGCGCTGATCGAGTCGGGCGGGATGAAGAAGGGCGACGTGATCGCCACAGCGCGGCTGGCGGGCATCATGGCTGCCAAGCGCACCCACGAGCTGATCCCACTCTGTCATCCCTTGCTGCTGACCGATATCGACGTGCAGATTACGGCGGACGAGGCAGACAACGCGCTCCAGATCGAAGCGACGGTGCGCACGACGGGTAAGACGGGCGTGGAGATGGAGGCGCTGACGGCGGTGTCGGTCGCGGCGCTGACGGTCTACGATATGTGTAAGGCGGTCGACCGCGGGATGCGCATCGAGTCGATCCGGCTGGCGCGCAAGACCGGCGGCAGGAGCGGGGAGAGCGTGCTGGAGTAGTCCGGCAGCTCCGGCGTCGCGCTCGTCCCCACCACCAACACGAACGGCTCAGCAACGCCAACGTCCCTGCTGGCAGCGGGCGTTGCGGGCGTTTGGGGCGGGTCGAGGGATTCGCTGCTGCTGCCGCCGATGGCGGCGGCGAGCACGGCCGCGATGACGGCGAGGACGACGCCGGCGAGGATGCCGTAGAGCAGGATCCGGCGCCAGGAGTCCGGGCCGCCGAGCAGCAATGACCGTCGCGGCTCGTTAGGCTGTCGCCCGCGGCTCAACCAGCACCCTCCGAAGCGCGCTCCATTAGGTGCTCCGTGATGCGTGTCAGAGCCTCGTAGCCGAGGAGGACGTAGTCGCGCGGGTGGAGGTCCTCCAGCTTGACGAGCGTCTCGTCGCGCGCGGAGACGGGGTCCGTCGCGTCGTCCGAGAAGTCGATCTTCATCTTGAGCTCGTAGAGCTCACCGTCCTCACAAACGACGACGCAGCCGCGCTCGGCGCTGGCGGACGCCCCGGCCTCGACTTCGATGGCGTTGGTGAAGAAGGCACCCGGGAAGGGCGGGAAGGGTCGAAGCTGGGCCGCGGCTTCTTCGAGAAGCTGGCGGAGCTGGAGGGCCGTTCGCTCGAGCAGCATGTCGGCCTGGGCCTTTCGGGCCATGGCGTCGGACGGGGTGGACATCAGTTGGATTATAGAAGCAGGTTCGCGGGCGGGGTAGGCCAGTGCCGGGCCAGGCTTGACAGAGAACATGCGTTCTCGCTACCATGCCCGCACGAAGAGAACGTATATTCTACAGGAGTATTGCCATGCCGCAGGTCACCTTCGAAGAGATCGAGTGCAAGAGCGCGCTGAACCGGGTGAAGGTGCCTTCGATGCCCAATCTGCGCTGGAGCCTGAACCCGTATCGAGGCTGCCAGCACGCTTGCGTCTACTGCTTCGCGCGCGGCAACCACGAGTTCCTGGGCTACAACACCGGCAAGGACTTCGACGAGCGCATCGTGGTGAAGACGAACCTGGTGCAAGCGCTGCGCCGCGACCTGAAGCGCCCGGGCTGGCGTCGCGAGCACGTGACGATCGGGACGGCGTGCGACCCCTACCAGCAGGCGGAGCTAAAGTACGGCCTCACTCGCGGCGCGCTCCAAGCCTTTCGCGACTTCGCCAGTCCGTGCTCCGTGATCACGAAGTCACCGAACATCGTGCGCGACCTCCCGATCTGGCGCGAGCTGTCGTCCGTCGCCGAGTGCTCGGTGCTGTTCAGCGTCGCGACGCTGCGCGAGGAGGTCTGGCGCCACATCGAGCCTGCGACGGCGAAGCCGCTGCATCGCCTGGAGGCGATGGCGAAGCTGGCGGATGCGGGAGTACGCTGCGGCGTAATGCTGGCGCCGATCATCCCGGGGTTGACCGACGACAGGGAGAACCTGGAGTCCGTCGTGCGCGCGTCGAAAGAGCACGGCGCGTCGTTCCTGGGCGAGAACGTGCTGTACCTGAAGGCGGGCACGAAGGAGTGGTTCATGCCCTTCCTGCGCGAGACCTACCCACACCTGCTCCCGAAGTACGAGCGGTTCTATCGCGGGTCATACGCCCCGCGGCGCTACACGGAAGAGGTGCACGAGGCGGTGCAGGAGGCGCGCGAACGCGCCGGCTTTACGCCGCGAGAGGAGGCGCCTCGCCGGGCAGTGGGCCAGCTCCAATTGACGATGTAGGAACGTCGCCCAGGCTGGCAACGCCTTCGGGCGCGGGCTAGAATCGAGGTGGATGCACCACCTCCATCTCGTTCACGCGATCGGGCGCACGCCGCTGGTCGAGCTGCACCACTGCAGCCCGAAGGCGGGTGTGCGGCTGTTCGCTAAGCTCGAAGGGTGGAACCCAACGGGCAGCGTGAAAGACCGCATCGTGCGCGAGATGCTGCTGGACGCGCAGCGCGAGGGTCGCGTGCGGCCGGGCGACACGATCATCGAGGCGTCGACGGGCAACACCGGCATCGCGCTAGCGATGGTGGGGCGCTCGCTCGGTTACGACGTGCGTATCGTGATGCCGGAGAACGTGTTTCCGGAGATCCCGCGCACGCTGGCCGTCTACGGCGCGACGGTGGAGTGGGTGCCGTCGGACCAGGGCGTGCGCCGGGCGATCGAGCTGGCGCGCGAGCAGGCCGAACGCGAGGCCTGGTTCTTTCTGGACCAGTTCTGCAACCCGAATAACGTCAAAGCCCACTACGAGACCACCGGCCCCGAAATCCTGAGCGACCTGCCGCAGGTGGACGCGTTCGTCGCGGGGCTGGGGACGGGTGGCACGCTGATGGGCGTCGGGCAGCGGCTGAAGGAGGCGAACCCGCAGACGAAGGTGTTCGCCGTGGAGCCGCACCCGGGCAACCAGCTCCAAGGGCTGAAGAGCCTGGCCGACGGCTTCATCCCGCCGATCCTGGACTTCGGGGCGCTGGACGGCAAGATCCTCGTGCGCAGCGAGCACGGCTTCCGCGCGGCGTCTGAACTGATGCGGCGCGAAGCGATCTTCGGCGGCGTGTCGTCCGGCGCGGTGCTGCACGCCGGGCTGAAAGTCGCGCAGCGCCTCGAGCGCGGTAACGTCGTGCTGCTGTTCGCAGATAACGGCTGGAAGTACCTGGGCACCAACCTCTGGCTCAGCCCGCCCGAGGCGGGCGAGGGCGAAGAGCTGGACGATACGATCTGGTGGTAGCGCAATGAAGGCCGCACCGCACATCGAGCTGCCGGCGGTCGTCAGTGGGCTCGTCGAGCGCATCACAACGGTCGAGGGCGTGGTCGCGGCGGCGCTGGGCGGATCCTACGCGCGCGGCACGCAGCGTGCGGACTCGGACGTCGATCTCGGCCTCTACTATCGAGAGGCGGCCCCGTTTTCGATCGACGCGATCAAGCGCATCGCCGATGCGGTGGACGACAGCGGCCGTCCGGCCATCACCGACTTCGGGCGCTGGGGCCGCTGGGTGAACGGCGGCGCCTGGCTCACGATCGGCGGGCAACGCGTCGACCTGCTGTACCGCAGCCTCGATGACATCGAACGGGTGATCGCGGCGTGCGCACGCGGCGACGTCGAGTGGGACTACCCGCAGCAGCCGCCGTACGGCTTTCACAGTCACATCTACCTCGGCGAGCTGAGCATCTGCCGGCCGCTGCACGATCCGTCAGGTGAACTCAACCGTCTGAAAACGCAGCTCGCGCCGTATCCGGAGGCGCTCAAGCGCTCGATCGTGAACAAGCGGCTCTGGGGAGTGGAGTTCGACCTCACGCACGCACGGAAGTTCGCACAGCGCGGCGATGTCTACAACACTGCCGGCTGCCTGACACGCTGCGCAGCGCAGCTGGTGCAGGTGGTCTACGCGCTCAACGAACGGTACTTCGTCAGTGACAAGGGCGCGCTAGAGGAGATCGAGTCGTTCCCGGCCAAGCCGGTCGACTTCAGGGCAAGGCTGGAGGCCGCGCTGGCGCGTCCAGGCAGCTCGAGCGAGGCACAACAGGCGACTGTGGAGCAGGTCGGCGCGCTGCACCGCGCGCTCATCGAGCTGGCGGGCGGTCTGTATGAGCGCCCGACGTTTCGAGACTGAGGGTTTGACATTAGGCGTCGCGTTCGCTGGAATACAGGCGATGGCAACGCAAGAGGCAGAGGCGCTCAACATCGACCGGTCGCGCGTCGGCACACTGGAGCTCGAAGGGCTGACCGTGCCCTACGTCGACCTGGAAGACGAGGAGTTCGTGCCGTCGAACCTGCGCGTCGGCGACAGCGAGTACGCGTACAGCCGCACCTTCCCGATCAGGGGCCACAGCGCGGTGATGCCGGGCGCCGTGTCGGAGGTGCTGGCGGAGGGGCGCGCGGTGCTAGTGGCCGAGCGGAGCGAACGCTACTACATCTACCTGGCCTGATCCTTGGACCCACCCAAACGTCGACCGCCGCGCAAGCAGAACCCGCCGCACGTGAAGCTGTTCCGCGCCTCGTGCGGAGCGTGCGGTCGCGTGTACGAGGGCAACTTTCCAATGTGGGTGCAGATCGGCGCGTTCCCGTGCATCTGCGGGGAGAGTGTGCCGGCGCCACTCATGTTCGACGACGCGGGCCAGCCCTGGGAGCACGAGTAGGCGCGCTTCTGGTGTTACAATAGGACATCCTAGATACTTTTCTCGCAAGGAGGCATACCGATGGCGACGTACATCTTCATCAGCACGCTCACCGACGAGGGCCGCAAGACGATCAAGGGCCGCCCTGAGCGCATCCAGGAGGTGAACAAGGAGATCGAGGCGATGGGCGCCAAGGTGGTCGACCAGTACGCCGTGCTCGGTCTCTACGACTTCATCTCGATCGTCGAGGCCGTCGACAACGAGACCGTCGCGCGCATCTCGGTCGAGCTCGGTTCGCGCGGGACGGTGCAGATCATGACGCTGCCCGCGATCCAGGTGAGCGGCTTCATCGAAAAGCTCAAGGGTTAGCCGACCGCGCGCCGTAGCCGACGAGTGCGCTGCGGCGTACAATGAGGGCGAGCCCCACCCCGACTCGTCGGGGCGGAGCGCAGAGGGAGGTGTCCCTCATGACCGTAGTGACGATCTCTGGCCAGATAGGGAGCGGCGCGCGCGAGGTCGGGCGGCTGGCGGCCGAGCGACTGCAACTCGATTACGTGGACCAGGAGATCCTTGTCCAGGCGGCACGCGAGCTAGGCGTGCCGGTTGAGACGGTGGTCTCCAAAGACGAACGCACAGCCGGCTTCGGCGAGCGCATGGCGACGATGCTACGACGCTTCCTGGAGCGTTCGGCGGCGGCGGGCGTGGCGGACCCGACGATGGGCCCGGGCAACCTGGATGTGCTGCTGGGACGCACCTACGCGGAGGCCGCGGCGAGCGATGGGCTACCAGATGTCCCGGACGACCGATATCTGGACACGCTGTGTAACGTGGTGCGCGATCTCGCCGGCCACGGCGACGTGCTGATCATCGGGCGGGGCAGCCAGTCGATCCTGCGGGACTGGCCGGGCGCGTGTCACGTCCTGCTCGTCGCCCCGCTCGAGCGACGCGTCGAGTTCATCGCGCAGCGCGACGGAATCGATGCGGACCCAGCGGCGAAGCGCGTGCATGACGGCACGAAGGGACGTACCGACTTCCATCACAAGTTCTTCAAGATCGACGTGGACGACCCTGCCCACTACCACATCGCGATCAACACCGGTTCGTTCTCACTCGACCAGTCGGCAGCGATCATCGCCGAGGTGGCGCAACGCGTCCCGCCGGGAGGCGCCTGATCGAGCAGCGACCCGCGTGAACACCTCATGTTGTCCTCGGGTCTGATCGTCTTCGCCAGCTATGCGATCGGCGCGGTGCCGGTCGCGTACCTGGCCGGGCGACTACTCAAGGGCATCGACATCCGCGAGCATGGGAGCGGCAACGTCGGCGCCTCGAACGTATGGCGCACCGTATCGAAGCCGGCGGTGGTGCCGGTGGGACTGGCGGAGATCGCGCAGGGGATGCTGGGCATCCTGATCGCCAAGCTGGCCGGCGAAAGCCTGGGCGTGCAGGTAGTGGCCGGGCTCGCCGCGATCGCGGGGCACAACTGGTCGCCGTTTCTCGGCTTCACCGGCGGCCGGGGGATCGACCATGCGATCGGGTTCATGCTGATCCTCTCATGGCCGGCGCTCGGCACGCTCGTCGGCGCATCCGTCGTTGGCATTGCGCTGCGAGCGATGCCGCAGCTCGTCGGGCTGGGGATCATCGCGGCGCCGCTGGCCGCGCTAGCGGCGGGCCAATCAGCGGAGATCGTGGGCGGCACGGCAGGCATGGCGGCGCTGATCGTCGGGAAACGCTTGCTGACGAACCATCCGTCGTCGCCACCCGGCGCAGACATCCGCGCGGTGCTGCTGAATCGCCTGCTCTACGACCGCGACACGCGCGAACGTGAGGTGTGGGTGGAGCGCTAGGTAGTCGGCGGGCGACCCAGACCATCTCCGGGCTGGTGTTGTCGAACAGGGCGCCGAAGTGATCGCCGTGGAGCGGAGCGAAAGGTCCACGTGGTACCGGGCGCGAAATGACGTGGACGAGCTAAAGCTGAGCGCGCTTGCTCACTCCACACACAGACAGAACGGATGGCCAGCCGGATCGAGCAGTATGCGCAGATCCGATCGCGGCTGATACTCTGCAAGCCGCGCCCCTGCGGCAAGAGCGTGAGCGAGCGCGGCGTCGAGGTCGTCAACTTTGATATCGAGGTGAATCATCTTGGTCTGTTCACCGGGCCGCTCCGGCCACACTGGCGGCTGATACCACGTTTCCTCTTGGAACGAGAGTCCGGTGCCTCCGGATGGGGCTCGCATTGCGACATAATCGTGGTCGCGGTAGGTCACCTCCCACCCAAGAAGGCGCCCATAGAAATTAGCCATCGCCTCGGCGTCCGCACAATCCATGTTCACGCCGGCCAAGTGAAACGCTGGTTGAGGTGGTTGGGTGGCCATCAGACAGCATTATAGGAC
>JBAROU010000115.1:0-8884 GCA_049642385.1 Dehalococcoidia bacterium
GCGCAGGGGCGGCGCGCCGAGCGGGCGTTCGAGGGCGTCCGCGACGGCGCGTTCGGGCTGGGGCAGGCCGGCGATGCGGGCCGGTTCGAGGACGACTGCGTCGTCCGGCAGCTCCACGTCGAGGCCGTGGTCACCGTAGGCGAGGTGCACCTTCATGACGCCTCGATGGTAGTGAGGGCGCCGTGGGGTGTCAAACGCTTTGATTGCCTGCTGAGGATTTGGCCGTTTGCACCTCTCCTGAACCTGGGCGGGGGCCGCGCTTGTGCACAACGTATGATTGTTTGGCCCACTGAGGGTGGTGAGGCGTAAGGCGTATGAGCGTGGGCCAGGGCGCGGTGCTCCATCATGTGGTCAGGATACGCCTCGGCGGCGAGAGGGCGGAGGGGCGGATGGCATCAGCGGATAAGGAACGGATAAGCGAATGGGGGCGCGCCGTTATAGAGACGGCCAGGCTGTATGATATGGATCGATGGCGAATGATCAGCAGGCTCCGAGCAACTTGGAAGACTTAGTCCGCATCGTTCGCGAGCGGCTTGAAGAGACTACTCGCCTCGAGTTCAAGAGGCAGCTACCAGAGTCCGGCAAGAACGACGACCTCGCAAAGGACCTCGCGGCTATGGCTAACACAGAGGGCGGCGTAATTATCTATGGGATCGAGGAGGATAAGGAAGGTCGTGCAACGGGTCTCTATTCCTTCCCCACTTCGGGTGCAGGAGAACGAGTTGCTCTCGTCGCCCAGACCCTGGATGAACCGATACGCCTCGGTTCGATTGATTCGATAGCGTCGCAAGAGAAGCGCAAGGGGTTCCTTGTCGTCCAAGTCCCCAAGAGCGATCGAGCCCCTCACCTCCACAAAGGTACAGCCTATGGACGAACTTCGAAGGGGATCACCACTCTAACTCGAAGGCAAGTGGGTGAGCTGTTTGCTCGTTCCTCTGGTTTCGCCCAAGAATTCGGGCTCGTGCTTGGTCGGCCCGGGCGCCTGTTCGTGAGGCCAGTTTCCGAGCCGTACCAGGAAACCGACTCACGCGGACAACTTAGAACTCGGCGGCGCCACTCCGTTCTCTTTGAGAACGACGGTGAGACGGACGTATTCGATGCTAGGTGGGAGTGGGTTACTGCTCCTGGAACAGAAGATCAAATGCCTGACGTCGTCGAAGATCCATTTCCCCTTGAGGTAGTTCAACCTGGAATACAAGTGCGAATCTCGGTCTCGCTTTATATAGGCAGCGCAAGCAACCTTCGGATAAGAACTCGCTGGCGTGACCAGAATCAGCAAGAATACGAGCAGAATTGGCCTGTGACTTGGTAAGCCACGGCCATTGGAGCCTGCGACGCTAACCCAGAGTTACGCGGCTACTGCGAGGCCCGCGCGCGCCCGTTGGAGTCCTCCGATCTCCTCACCCCCGCCCCGACACGCCGAGACACTCCTCCGCTGCGGCGGACAGGTCTCCGGCGGTAGAGGGGTGACGGCGGTCGGGGTGAGGGCTGTCATGAGTGGACGACAGCGCCGCGGGTTAGGGCGGCTAGACCCTTCGCTTCGCTCAGGGTGACAAGGGGGGCCTCAGGGTGACAGTAGGGACGAGAGTGGCAGACGGCGTAGGGTGAGCTACGCTACCGCCGCCACTGGCGTGCGGGCCGCGCCTGGAAGTCCTCCAATCCAGAATCGCGCTCGTTACGCTTTCTCCGCGATGACAAGTGGGTGTCTCTCCGCTGGAGCGTCGGCGTCGTAGCCATGCGAGATGATCCGGTCATCGAGGATCCGAAAGCCGCAGGACGTCAGCATCGTTCTGTAGCGGTGCATTTCGAAGTTACTCCAGAACATCTCCACACCAAAGAACTCCTCCGTGTAGCCAGCTGACTCGTGTGTGGCAAGCGACACTACGAACTGGCCGCCTGGGCGCAACCAATCGTAGATGCGTCGAAAGAGCGTTTCGTGCTTGGTGCGCGGCGTATGGAAGATGGCGTAGAAGCTCACGACCGCGTCGAAGGCTTGGGGCCGAAACGCGAGGCTGGTCATGTCGCCGATCATGAACTGTCCATCCGGCACCTGTCGCCGCGCCAGCCGGACCTGTGTTGCCGAAATGTCGACGCCAACCACCTGATGTTTCTCCGCGAGCCAGCGACTTACTGGCAGGCCGCCGCAGCCGAGATCGAGGATCCGCGACCTGAGGGTCAGTCGTTCGCGCACCAGCGATGCGAGGTCCTCATCGCTTTGCGAGCGCGCCTCATTGAACGACTGGGCGCACGCGTCGTAGCCTCTTGCGACAAGCAACCGGTAGTCGGCGTTTGGATCAGCCGGTTCCATGGTGCAAGTCTACGCGATAGGAGCGCCGCCACGAGCTGGCGATAGAAACTCCGTGACAGAGCGACCGCTACGCCAGGGCGGCGGCTGGGGTTTTGGCGAAGTCTTCTACCGCCAGGGCGGCGACGTGTTCGCCCATTTTGATGCTGTAGTTCTGGCCGCGGTCTTCGGGGTAGATCTGGCTCATCGTCGCCAGGTAGAGGCCGGGCACGGGGGTGCGGTGCTCCGGGATCTTCTCTCGGTAGCCGATGGTCACGATGGGCTGCGCGTAGGGGCCTTTGAAGAGCCAGCGGTCGGTGATCCAATCGGGCGAGAACGCAGGGTTGATCTTGGTGAGGTGCGGCAAGTAGGTGCGCTCGACTTCCTCGATGTCCATCTTGAGGTAGGGGTGATCCTCGTGCAGGTAGTTGGAGAGGTAGACGATGTGCTTGCCGCCGTACTGCTCCGGCTCGATGAAGTTGGTGTGCTCGATCACGGCGAGAAAGGGCATGCCGTCCTCGCTGATGTTCATCCAGTAGATGTCCGAAAGCGGGCGGTCGAGCGCCATGATGTAGCACATGGCCGACTGCCAGCGAACGCCGGTGAGCTTCTCGGTGTAGTCCTCGGGCAGATGCGGTGCGAGCTTCTCGAACACGTGCGCCGGCATGCAGGCGATGACGGCGTCGCAGTCGACGCGCTCGCCGTCGGCGAGGGCGAGCCCACACGCACGGCCGCGCTCGACGATGACCTCCTGCACGGCGCGACCGGTGTTGACGTCGGCGAGGTCGCTGGCGCGCAGGCGGCGCTCCAGCTCATCGATGTAGACGCCGAAGCTGCCCATCAAGTAGCCGAGCTGCTCGCGCTGCATCGGGCCGCCCTTGCGGGAGGCGAAGCGCAGGAAGATCTTGTTCCAGAGCCAGACCATCGCGAGCTGATCGTAGGCGTCGCCGAACTTGCCGCGCAGCAGCGGGCCCCAGACGGCGTCGTAGGCGCCCTTGCCCATGTTGCGCTGCACCCACTCGGCGGCGGTGACCGACTCGTAGCGGCTGCCGTCCTTCTGCCGCCGGAGGTAGAGCGCTGCGAGGCCCATGCGCACACGGTCGAGCAGGGGTACGGGCTTGAAGCGCATGAGGTCCATCGGCGTGACGAAGTCCCAGAGCCTGCCGTCGCGGTAGAAGCCGACCTTCGATTCGCGCCAGGTCATCTGATCGCCGAGGCCAAGCTCCTCGATCAGCCCGACAATCGTCGTGTCTGTCGAGAAAACGTGGTGGTAGAACGACTCGAGGCGGCCGCCGCCCACCTCGAACGTGCGCACCAGGCCGCCGAGGAACGGGCTCGCTTCGTAGAGAGCCACGCGGTGGCCCTGCTGGGTCAGTCGATACGCCGCGGCCATACCGGCCACGCCGCCGCCGATCACACCGACTTTCACGAGCGCGGCTCCTCGCCGGGGTATCCCGACGCGACCGCCTCGGCGAGGCCTTCGCGCGGCGGCGGGCTGGACGACTGCCGGAACATATCGCCGATCGAGAGGCCCATCGTGCCGAGGAAGTAGAGCCCCACGGCGATCACCGGCAGCAGCACGAGCGCGTGCAGCCCGATCGCGTACGCCGTCGCGGCGGACGTCGTCACACCGGCGGAGATCATCGTTTGCTTGGTGACCAGCTCGAACGGGCCGATGCCGCCCTGCGACGCGACGACCGAGATCGCGAGGTTCGCGGCGGCGGTCATGAGCAGGTAGTACTGGAAGCCAACATCGAGGCCAAATGCGACGCCGATCATGTAGTACATCGTCGCCTCTAGGAGCCACGACACGGTCGAAAGGAACCAGGCGAACGACAGGTCGGCCGGGTTCCGCAGCGAATGCAGACCATCGAAGAAGGGGCCGATCAGGCCGACCAGCTTGTCCTCGTAGCGTGCGGGCGTAATGGCGCGGATCAAGCGGTCAAACAGCTCGCGGCCCTTCTCCGAGAACGCCAGGACGAAGAGCATCGCGAGCGCTCCGCCGAAGAGCACCGCCATGATCACGGCGAGCCCCAGATAGCCTACCGAGACATCGACGAGGGGCAGCGGGAACTCCGCGCCGTTGCCCACGATGAGCGCGACGATCACCATCATGGGGATCAGCGTCAGGCCGTCGAACAGGCGGTCGACGGCAATCGTGCCGAGCGATGCGGCTTTGCTCACATTCTCGCGCTCGCCCAGGATGTAGGCGCGCACCAGCTCGCCGGCGCGGGCGGGCAACAGGTTGTTCGCAGTGAGACCAATGATCACGACCGGGTAGAGGCGCCAGACCGAAATACGCGCCACCGGCCGCAGCAGGTACTGCCAGCGGATGGTGCGCACCCGGATACCGAGGAAGTACACCGGCAACGCCACGAGCGCGAGGACGTAGTTCGCGTCCTCGAAGGCGGTGAATATCTCGTGGAAGTTCGTGCGATAGAGGAACAGGCCGAGAAAGAGAAAGCTGGCGGCGATTCCAAGCCAGATGCGGGGGCTGCGTAGCAAGGGCGGCTCCTACATTCCGCTCCCGCTTCGTAGGCGGGCGGGGCACTCTCCGTTGTTCTGATCCTACCATAATCACTAACGGAGCTCTCCTTGACACTGTTGCAGGCGCGGGCCTAGCATGAAGCGCGGTCGTGCTAGGCGGGGAGCTAGCGGTGCCCTGTACCCGCAATCCGCTCTAGCGGGGCCGAACTCCCGCTCGAGGCCGAGCGCCGTGAGGACTGTCCACGCCAGGCAGCGTTGAAGGCCTGGTCCTGCGCGGCGAGGCGCTGTGAATCCCGTCAGGTCCGGAAGGAAGCAGCGGTAAGCAGTTGTTTTCGGGTGCCGCAGGATCACCGGGCTGGAGCTGGCTCGACGACGGATAAGCTCGCGCGCCCGATCGACAGCGGGTGCACGGCCGCATTGCAACACGCAAGGAGTGGCGTATCGGGAAACGTACACGCAGGGAGCAGCGTTTTTGCCAGTAGGCCGTCGCGTCGGTGGGCGCCTCGAACGTTCGGGGCCTGAGGAGACCCACCGACCACCCGCCACCACCACGCTGGTCTCTCTTGCCCGCGCGGCGAGCCGGAGACGTTTCCGGCTACAAACCACAGGGGTCCTTGCGCTCGCGCTGATTGCCCTGCTCTCTTTCGTCTTCGTGCGACCACGCACCGTCCACATCGCCGTCGACGGCGAGATGACGACCGTGAGCAGCCGCGCCGCGAGCGGGGAGGTCGTTGTCGAGCAGGCCGGCGTCCAGCTCGCGCCGGGCGATCAGGTCGAAGCCGTGGGCGACGACATCCTCGCCGTCCAGCGCGCGACCAACGCCATCGTTGCGCTAGATGGCGGGGTCGTCACGCTACGTAGCCAGGCGGACACCGTCGACGAGCTACTCGCTGAGGCGGAGATCGCGGTCGGCCCGCGCGACAGCGTGCTGCTCAACGGCGTCTTCGTCTCACCCCACGCGCCCGTCGAGCAAGCAGCGCCTTTCGCTGTGAGCAACGCCGCCTCGATCGCACCCGCACCCGCGGCGCCTGATGGCGCGCCGGTCATCGTCGAAGTACGGCGCGCAGTGCCGTTCCGGGTGATCGAGGACGGCCGCGAGTTCCAGCTGCGCTCCAGCCGCGAGAACGTGGCGACGGCGTTGCGCGATGTCGGCGTGCGCCTCGGCCCCGGCGACAAGGTGCAGCCGCCGCTCGATACAGAGCTGAGCGCCAGCATGGAGATCAACGTCGAGCACGCGACGCCGCTCGTCGTCACGCTGCCGGATGGCAAGTTCATCCTCTACAGCCTCGCGCCAACCGTCGGCGGGGCGCTCGCGGAGGGCGAGATCGCTCTCCCGGCCAGTTATCGCCTCGACCCGCCCGCCGACGCGCCCGTCGAGGCGGGCATGTCCGTGCACGTCGTCGGCATCTCCGAAGACGATGAACTGGAGCAGGAGCGTATCGAGAGCCAGACGACCTACCAGCCCGATGCGAACCTCGCCTTCGGCGAAGAGCGCGTCATCCAGGGCCACGACGGCGTTCGCTTCCGCCGCTACCGCGCGGTGTACGAAGATGACCGGCTCATATCGCGCGAGCTCGTGGAGGAGTGGTTCGACCCAGAAGTTGTGGACACGATCGTCTACTACTCAACCGCCGCTGCTCCGCCGACGCCGACGCCCGCACCGGCTGCGCCTGCGCCCGCAGGCGTGCCGGCGGGACTCAACGTGGCGCGAACGATCAATGTCTACGCGACGTGGTACAACCCTGCCAGCTCCGGCCGCCCTCGCTCCGACCCGGCGTACGGCCTGAGCGCAACGGGCGTGCCCGTCGACCGCGGTATCATCGCCGTCGACCCGAGCGTGATCCCGCTCGGCACGCGGATGTACATCCCCGGTTATGGCTACGGCGTGGCGGCGGACACCGGCGGCGCGATCCGCGGGTACGTGATAGACTTGGGCTATCCAGACGGCGTCATTCCCAATTGGGCCTCGCAGTGGGTTGACATCTACATCCTCGCGCCGTAACCGATCCCGCGCTCGCCCTGGCGAGCCGCGCCGATCATCATCATCATCATCATCGTCGCACGGCCGACCTTCGCCGCCACGCGAACTGCGCGACGCCGGGCTCTCTGCGCGCAAGGCGCTCGGCCAGCACTTCCTCACGAGCCCCCGCATCCTCCGTCGCATCGCCGACGCCGCCGAACTCGCGCCGGACGAGACGGTCATCGAAGTCGGCGCGGGGCTGGGCGCGCTCACGGCGGAGCTCTCCGAGCGGGCGCAGCGCGTCGTCGCCATCGAGCTGGACGATGCGATAGCCATGTATCTCCAGCGTCGCTTTGCCGACACGAACGTTACGGTCGTGCAGGGCAACGCGCTGGAGCTGGCGGCGAGCGACCTGCTCGCGCGAGCGGGCGCATCGCCGCCGTACGTCGTAACTGGCAACCTGCCCTACAACATCGCTCAGCCGCTGCTACGCCATTCCCTCGAGGCGCAGCCGGCGCCGGAGCGACTTGTCGTGATGGTGCAGGCGGAGGTGGCGGAGAGCATCGCGGCCGCGCCGGGCGACATGAGCCTGCTCAGCGTTTCGATACAACTATACGGCGAACCACGCGTGCTCTTTCGCGTGCCGCCGTCAGCGTTCTACCCGCCGCCCAAAGTGCAGTCGGCTGTCGTGCGCATCGATGTCGCGCCGTCACCGCGCGCGGCCGTCGACGATGTCGAGGCGTTCTTCCACGTGGCGCGCGCGGCCTTCAGGTCGAAGCGGAAGCAGCTACGCAACGCGCTCGCCACCGGCCTACGCATCGACGCCGCGACGGCAAGCGAGCTGTTGGCTGTGGCGGGCGTCGACGCCACGCTGCGCGCACAGGCGTTGGCGCTCGATGACTGGGCAGCCCTGGCGCGCGCGTGGGTCGAGCGCGGCCGGCCGGAGGGGCAGCCGTGAGATCGATTCGCGTTCGGGCGGCGGCGAAGATCAACTGGACGCTGGAGGTGCTGGGCGCGCGGCCGGACGGCTACCACGAGGTGCGCACGATCCTCCAGACGATCTCGCTGTGCGACGAGGTGGCGCTTACCTCAGCGGACGAGTTGTCGTTGACCGTACACGGCGCATCGCGGGCCTTTCGACGCGCGCCTCCCGAGGAGAACCTGGCCTTTCGCGCGGCCGCGCTCCTGCGCGAACGCGCAGGCTATCGCGGCGGCGCGCGCATCGATCTGGAGAAGCGCGTGCCCGTCGCAGCAGGTCTCGGCGGCGGCAGCAGCGACGCGGCGGCGGTGCTGCGCGGGTTGCGCCGGCTGTGGGAAGCCAATATCTCAGACGACGAGATCGCGACGATCGCCGCGGAGCTGGGCAGCGACGTGCCGTTCTTCTTGCGTGGGGGCGCCGCGCTCGCCTCCGGTCGCGGCGAGATCCTCGAGCCGCTGCCGGACCTTGCGCAACAACGGAACCTGATCATCGCGCATCGCGAGGCCGCGTCGCCGAGCGATAAAACGACCCGCATGTACGCAGCGCTACGCCCAGAACACTACACGGACGGCTCGGCGACGGAACGGCTGGCCGCTCGCCTGCGCGCGGGCGATGGCCTGGGCGATGAGGACATATACAACGTCTTCGCGTCGCTGCTACCAGACGTTGACCCGGGTACCGCGCGGGCGCTCGATCGTGTCACGGGACTTGGTATCGGGCAGCCGCATCTCTGCGGCAGCGGGCCCGCGATCTTCTTCCTCGAGCGTCGCGAGCCTGCAGGCCAGGACGCGCCGATGGCCCACGTCGAGCTGCCCGGCTATCCGGTCGCGTCGTTCCCGCACACGCTGAGCAGCGCAGACGTGCGCGCCATGTGGGATGAGGGGTAGCCGTGGCCGAGGCGCTGGCAGGCTTCGTCTGCGGCTACGCACTGGCGATCGTGCTGACGCCCGTCGTCGCCATCGCGCTCGTGCGAGCGCGAGCGAACAGCGCGCTGCTGGGCCAGGTGCTGCCTGAGGGCACGTCGTTCGCCGCGCTGTCGGTTGTGCTCCACGTCTTCGGCGTACTGACGCTAACGGCGCTGGGCCTCGTGCTCGGGCTGGCGCTCGCCGGTCTCGAAGACCGCAACCCGGCCGGCGGGCTGGGCAGCCCAAACGGCGCGTTCACGATCCTCGTG
>JBAROU010000122.1:0-15528 GCA_049642385.1 Dehalococcoidia bacterium
TCGTCGCGTCCCGCTCTGGGTACGAGCGGTCATCCCCGCACTCATGCTCTACCTCGCCATGCCCATCGACATCATCCCCGACTTCATCCCTGTGTTCGGTCAACTCGATGATGTGGCGGTCGTCATAGTCGCCGGGGGCGTGCTCTTGCGCTTCACCCCGCCCGCCATCATCGAAGAGCACGTTGTCCGGTTGGAAAGGGGAGGGAAGGAATCAGGTTAGTTGCGTAGCGAGTGCTTGGCTCTCGCCCTGTCGCGCCCGCTTCCTCAGCGCGACGCTACGGCGTCGCGTCGCGGAGGTCGTACAGTCGTACCAACATGTCTGGCACGTCAGCGCAGCTTCCCTGATCGATACGCGTCGCGGATCTCGCGATAGGTGATCGTCTTCACGCCCAGCCGGTCCAGCTCCTCCGCCATCGACCGGTCGCGGAAGATCTCGTAGTCCAAGTTGCGCAGCGGCGCGTCCGCGCCCAGAGCCAGCGTCTCCTCCGAAAGCTTCGCTGGATGTACCAGGAAGTGCGTGACGCCCGGCCGCAGGCGCTCGAAGATCTCCATGAAGTACGCGCGTTTCGTCTCCAGCGTCCGGCCCGTCTGCGTAACGACGCTGTCCAGCACGGGGAAGCCCGTCTCGTCCAGCCGCCGTAGCTGCCGCTCGATGCCCTCCCAGAGCGCGCCGAACCCCTGGCGCTTCATCCGCTCTGGGTTCGGGCGGTAGATGAACAGCGGGATCTTGTGCTCGATCCCCAGCGACACGAACGACTCGATGAACTTCGGCTGGAACACCGTGCCCATGTGCGTGTCCAGGTGTGTCACGTCGATACCCGCCGCCAGCGCCCTCTCGATCTGCGCGCGCTGCTCCAGCGCCCCCTCCTCCGCCGAAACGTGCTGCACCGACTCATCCGTCGTGCGCCAGAGGTAGCCCTCCGCGTCGTAGAGCCCCGGCGCGACTGATCGCTCCGTGACCGGGCGCCAGCGATAAGCGCTGTATTCGCAGTTCAGCGTCAGGTGGATGCCGAAGTCGGCTTCCGAATGCGCGCGTGCGTACGATGCGACGCCCGGGAACCACGCCGCCGGCACCAGGATCGACGCCGTCGTCAGGCTCCCGTGATCCAGGCACTCGAACGACGCCACGTTCGCCGCGTGCGAGCTGCCCACGTCGTCCGCGTGCAGCAGCAGCACCCGGTCGTCCTTGGAGTACCCCAGTCGTTCGGCGAGGTTCACGCAGGGTAGGGTACAGGATGTCTCCCCTTTACGCGAACGGTAAGTTGCCGTATACTTCGGGCGTCCGCCTCCCGCACCTGCGGGAGCAGGCGCCTTCGAGCGCGTTCACCCGCGGGTCGATACCTATGCGGGGAAAGGAGCCTCGTCCATGTCCAAGCTCGCCGAACACATCCGGGAGATGCCCTCCCGTCGCAACCCGCCCTACCGCCCCGCGATGACAATCGATGAGAACGAGCGCGCGGAGCTCGCCAAGAAGCTCGGCGCAGCTGAGAACTACGACCTGATCCAGCTGCGCGAGATGGTGCGCACCGACGCCGACAACATGGAGTTCCGTAAGGCGATGGTGAGCGGCATCGCTAGCGCCGAGTTCGCCGGCGTCGATGCGTTCAGCCGCAAGGTCTGCGAATGGCAGGACTGGGACGTACCCTGGAGCCTGATCATGGCCATCGCCCGCCAGACCTGGGACGAAGTGCGTCACTCGCAGCTTGCCACAGGCGTGCTCGACTCCTACGGCTGTGAGATCGGCGAGTACCCGGACACCCTCGCTGGTGGTGCCGGTTCGCCGCCGCCCGCCGCTGGTCAGCAGAACGGCGACAGCGATCAGCGCGTCGTGCCGCAGGGCATCGTGAACGAGCCAACGATGATGCTCTCCGCCGTGAACGTCTCGCTCGAAGGCGGCGCGCTCACGCTCTTCAAGGAGACCTCAGACCTCGGCCGCCGCATCGGCGACGACCTCCTTGCGCACTGCTACGACTACAACTGGGCCGACGAAGTCACCCACACGACGATCGGTGATTTCTTCGTCAAGCGCCTCACCGAAGATGACCCCGAAGGCGAGCACCGCGCGCTGCGCGCGCACGCCATGTCGGAGATGCAGCGCGGCCGCCTCGACGAGCAGCAGTCGGAGGAGCTCAAGGAGTTCTTCGCGGAGGAAGTAGAGCGCATCAAGGCCGCCCTCGGCGGCCAGGGCGGCGGTTACAGCCCAGGGGCGCAATGACCTCGGTCGTCCGCATCGATCTAGAGCGCTGCATCAACTGCAGCCTCTGTCGGCGCGCCTGCCCCACGGACACCATCCACTTCTTCGCCACCGGCCGGCGCACCCACGTCGTCGACCCCAACTGGTGCATCGGCTGCGATATCTGCGTCCAGGTCTGCCCCGTCGACTGCATCGACGAAGACCCCGACTTTGTCCTCGACGTCGAACAGCTTGAGCGCGCAAAGACCAAGGCTCGCTCGTTCGCCAAGCGCCAGCGCGCGCTGAAGACGGGCCGCCGCGAGCGAGCGCTCGCCGCCGCGCGTGCCTGCCTGCCGGACAGGCAGGCCACCGCTGGAGCCTAACGTGCCAGAGCTCGCGATCGACCCGCGCAAGGTGGGCGGCGTCTTCTCCGTCGACGAGAGCGCGCGCCGCATCATCCACTATCGCTTCGCCGAGAACGTCTGTATGACCAGCGCGGGTGCGTGGGCTTCGGCCTGCCCCACCATCAAAGTGAAGTTTGCGCTCGGCGAGCACTGCTACCACGATTCCATTCACTCGTTCTGGCTCGGCCAGCGCCTGCCGGAGCTGCGTGTGATCGAAGGCGCCGACATCGAAGCGCCGCCGACGCTGCGCTCATCGACGAAAGCCGAGCCTCCGAACGAGCAGTTCCTCAAGTTCTGCGAGGAGATGCAGCTCCAGGACGACGAGCTGCTCCGGCTCGTCGGGCTGTACCGTGTGCTCAAGACCCACCTCGCCGTCTACTACCGCCATCACGTGCTCGTCACCGATCAGGTCTGCGACGCTCCCACCGTGCGCATCCTCCAGCACATCTTGCTGGAGGAAGAAGACCACGTTCGTTGGGGCCAGGCGATCTACGAAGAGCTCGCCGACACGCCCGCCCGCCGCCGCGAAGCCCTCCAGTGGCAGCAACACCTCGAAGAGCTGCTCATCGCCTCCGGCGGCGTCACCGGCGGACGGTAGCCTCGAGGCGAGGGCCATTGACACCCCATCGACAGGAGTATATGTAGTTGTTAGAATGCGGGGAAGCTGAGTAACGCGAAGGGAGGGAGCCCGTTGGCAACCGTACTAATCCACTTGAAGAACCCGATTACCATCACGCTGTCGGACGGGAGTGACTTCGCCACAGAATGCATCCGGCGTGATTCGGACGGGTCGTTCGCCGTTCGCGTCGACCTCTTTTCCGACACGGGCGAATGGTTACCCATCCCCGACCATTCGTTGCTGGGCGTGCCACGCTCAGAGATCGCTAACGTGGAGCAGTTCGGGGATGATCCGCCGCCGCCTCCCCTGACCTGGGGCGAGTCGCAGGAGAGACGGACTGAGGTGTGACCGTGAACATCTCCCACAGCGAGGAGGACTGCGGCTGCATCGTCGATATCCCTGACCTTCCTTCTTGTTCGGCCTTTGGCGCGACCCCTACCGTGGATTGATCGACACAAATCACACCCACTGCGGCAGCGCGCACGATGCAATACGATCCTGACAGGCATCAGCGCCGATCGATTCGCCTACCTCACTACGATTACGCGCAGCCCGGCGCCTACTTCGTCACCGTCTGCGTGCAGGGACGCGAATGTCTGTTGGGGGACATCGAGGGAGACGAGATGGTGCCTAGCGAGGCAGGCCGCATGGTTCGCAGCTGGTGGCACGAGCTGCCGCGCAAATTCCCGTTCTGCGACACAGACGCCTTCGTGATAATGCCCAACCACATCCACGGCATCATCGTGATTCGCGACACCCCTTCACCTGTAGGGGCGGACCTGCATGTCCGCCCCTATTCAGGTGTCCGCCCCGGATCGCCTGCGCCCCTACCGCGGATCGTCCAGTGGTTTAAGACGATGACGACCAACGCGTACATCCAAGGTGCAGACCGACACGGATGGGCGCCGTTCGCCGCCCATCTCTGGCAGCGGAACTACTACGAGCACATTGTGCGCAACGAAGGGGAGATGAACCGCATCCGCTGCTACGTCGAAGACAACCCCCGCAACTGGAAAGGCGACCCTGATAACCCTGCCGTCGCCCAGGACAAGCAGGACGGACGCCCCGCGTAGGGGCGGACCTGCGTGTCCGCCCTCTCAGTCCGCCTGGACACGTTGCCCAGTCTGCTAGAATATCCCCGCTTACGCGCTAGCAGTTAAAGGACGCATCCCATGAAATTCGGTCTGTTCTACGAACACCAGCTTCCCAAGCCCTACGACGGCGACCAGTGGGACGCTGACGCCGAACACAAGCTCTTCAAGAACGCCCTCGACCAGATCGAGCTCGCTGACCAGCTCGGCTTCGACTACGTCTTCGAGGTGGAGCACCACTTCCTCGAAGAGTACGCGCACTCCACCGCCCCCGAGGTGTTCCTCGCCGCCGCCAGCCAGCGCACCAAGAACATCCGGCTCGGCCATGGCATCACCCTCATGCCGCCGCGCTACAACCACCCGGCCCGTGTTGCCGAGCGAATCGCCACGCTCGACCTCGTCTCCGACGGTCGCGTCGAGTTCGGCACCGGCGAGTCGTCGTCCGAGATGGAGCTGGGCGGCTTCGGCGTCGACCGCGAAGAGAAGAAGCTGATGTGGGAAGAAGCGACGCGCCAGTGCGTGCGCATGATGACCGAGACGCCCTACGGCGGCTACGAGGGCGCCTACTTCGGCATGCCGTCGCGCAACGTCATCCCCAAGCCACTCCAAAAGCCCCACCCGCCCCTCTGGGTCGCATCGTCCCGGCGCGAGACGACGATGGTCGCCGCGCGCCTCGGCATGGGCTCCCTCGGCTTCGCGTTCGAGACGCCCGAGGAGGCTGGCGAACGCGTCGAGCAATACTACGAACTAATCCGCGAAGAGTGCACGCCCATCGGCGCGGCGATCAACCCGGCGCTCGCCGTTCTCTCATCGCTCATGTGCTGCGACAGCGACGAAGAAGCGCTGGCGAAGGGCGTCGAAGGCACGCAGTTCTTCAGCTACTCGCTCGCGTATTACTACGCGCCCATGACTGGCCCCTTCCACAAGCCCGGCGAAGTGAACCTCTATCGGCGCTTCAAGGACACGCCCGAAGAGGAGCGCATGGGCATGTTCGGCGGGCGTGGCCGCGGCTTCGGCGGCTTTGGCGGCGGCGGGGCCGAGGAAGAGCCCAAGGACGAAGTGCAGCGCGCGCTCTGGCGCGCCGCCCAGCGTGGCGGCTGCATCGGCACGCCCGACTTTATTCGCGATACCCTCCTCCGGTACGAGGCCTCTCACCTCGACACGATGATCTTCGTCGCCCAGTCCGGCGCGCGTAACCACGACGACGTCATGGACTCGCTCCACCGTTTCGGCACCAAAGTCCTGCCGGAGTTCAAGGAGCGACACGAGCAGCACCAGAAGTGGCGCGCCCAACAGCTCGCCGGCGTCGACTACGAGATCAACTCATCGATCTAGCGGCCCGATGCGGCCATGCAACCGTGCAACGTAGCTTGACCTGGGCTGCCAAGAAGGGCGTCGAGTTGCCGCAACGCTTCCGACGTGAAACAATCTGTAGGCGCGTAGCATCAGTTGCGCGCTCGCGCGTAGCGCGCCGTGAGCCGGACCTAGCTGGGCCCGAGGGAAGTCGAAAGGAGTCAACATGCTGCACATGCTCATCGCAGAACACGGAGCGGATAGCTGCCCTGCGTCCCACCAGGACGTCCGGGAGAAGTACCTGCCGCATATGGGGCGCAGGGACGAGGTGACCAAGAAGCTCGGCGTCACCATCCAGGGCGGCTGGACCGACATGCCCGGCCACCTGATCTACATGCTCGTCGATGCACCGAACGCGCACGCCGTCACCGAGATGGCGATAGAGCTGCACCTGATGGACTGGAACACCGTCGTCGTGCGACCAGTGATCACCATGGAGCAGGCGACGGAGAAAGCGGCGAGCAGAAAGCTATAGCCGCCCGGCGCAGGTGCGGCCAGGCTCAACCATCGAAGCCGAGTAGACGCATGCCCACCACGAAAGTAGACGGCATCCAGGACCCGAGCCGGCGCGGAGTCGCCGCGCTGGTCGCAACTGACGGGCGCGTCCGCTTTGCGGTGCTCCTTCTCTTGGTCGCGTTGCCCGTGCTCGCTTCCTGCGGCGACGATGGTGACACAAGCGGCCCATCGCCCACACTGCAGGTAAGTCCATCGCCAGCAGGCACGACGGCCGAGACGACGTCTTCCGTCTGCGCTGCTGTCCCCGAAGTGCTCGGGACGGTCGCCTCCCCTGACCTAATCGAGATATCCGGCCTCGCCGCTAGCCGCGACAAGGATGGCGTCCTGTGGGCTCACAACGACAGCGGCGATACCGCGCGTGTCTTCGCCATCGGTCCGAGCGGAGAACACCTCGCGGCATACACGCTCGTTGGTGCTCAGGCGATCGATTGGGAGGACATGGCGATTGGCCCTGGACCGGCTACCAGCGCCGACTACCTGTACCTCGCCGACATCGGCGACAACAATGCCGAACGCCCTGAAGTCCACGTGTATCGAGTGCCCGAGCCCACCGTGCCTTCTGGCGGTACTCCGGAGGCGGCTGACCTCGACGCCGTTGATAAGCTCACGCTGCGCTATCCCGATCACGCGCATGACGCCGAGACGTTGCTGGTCGATCCCAGGAGCGGCGATCTCCTGATTGTCACCAAGGAGCTGCAAGCGCCGACCTCCCTCGTGTTTCGTGCCCCCGATTCGGTCACACCCGAAGCGCCCTATACGTTGGAGCAGGTCGCCGAGATCGACTTCAAGGCGCTCCAAAGCGGTGTCCAGCCGCCGCCCGACGCTCCGCCTCTCGTCGCCGGCGTACCCCACCTGCCGACGGGCGGCGATGTCTCTCCTACAGGCAACCTCGTTGCCGTTAGGACGTACGGCAGCGTGTGGGTGTGGGATCGGCCCGACGACGCACCGCTGTGGGAGGCGTTCGCCAGCGCCCCCTGTGAAGCGCCGTCATCGATCGAGCCCCAGGGCGAGGCGATCGCCTTCGATGCGGACGGCTCTGGCTACACTACCGTCAGCGAAGGTGCTAATGTCCCCATTCACCACTTTCGTGCACAATAGCGTGTGGCATGCCCACCACTAAGGTAGACCGCATCCAGGACGAAAAGCTCCGCGACATCATGGCCGCGGCGCACGCCTCGCTCCGCTCCGGCGACTACCTCGACGTCGTCCGCCGCGCCGCCGACACCTACCTCGAGTTGCTTCGTCGCAAGCCGGAGCTGCTCGCCGAGGGCGGCTTCATGGCCCGCATGCGCATCATGTCGTTCCCCCGCCTCGGCGCCCGCCTCGAACGCGAGGAGGGCAAGGAGCCGGAAGTGCAGTGGGACCGCGAGAAGTTCGGCTTCGCCGAAGCCGTTACCTACTTCGAGTTCGCCGTCGACTCCCTCGTCCGCGAAGGCCTGTAGTCCCTGTTATCCTGACCTGTCCGCCGAAGGCCAAGCACGACTTTCTGTGGCCAATCGCTCCCACCCCACCGCGTTGTGCAGCCGCGTGCCTGAGAACTCCAGCGTCGACGCGATCACACGCCGCGACAGCTCTACCAGTGATGGCGTGATGCGCAGCTCCGCACCCGCGATCGTCAGCGCGGCGAGCAGGTCGCCCACCGGCTCGACAGCCAGCGGCTCCACTCGTTCGTCGCTCACCCAATGTCCCGCTGTCGCGTCGGTCAGCCTGAACGTCGACTCCGGCATCGAGTACCGGTAGAGCGTCGTCGACCGGATCCGCTCCAGCCACCCCGCCTCCACCGCGATCACCATGCGCGCGTCGATGCCGCCGAACCAGCGCTCGCAGTCATCCTCCGACGTCTTCGGCCCCGGCCAGAAGCAGGCGCGCGGGCACTGGCGCGGGAAGTAGTACATCGCCGCGTGCCACTCGTCGATCGCCCACACCAGCTCCTCGTCGACGTTGCTCGTCGCTGCCCGGTGCGGCTCGAACACCGCGATGTCGCGTTCTTCGCTAAAGTGGTACAGCCTCACGCCTCACTCTAACGAAGCGTGACCGATTCGAGGAGGTCTCATGGACATCAACGGTAAGGTAGCGCTCATCACCGGCGGCGGTTCCGGCATCGGCCGCGCCACCGCGCTGCGCCTGGCGAAGGAAGGCGCCTCAGTCGTCGTCGCAGACGTCGATGACGATGGCGGCAAAGAGACCGTCCGGCAGATCGAGATCGCTGCCGGGCGCGCCTCCTACGTCCGCGCTGACGTCGCGGACGAGGCCGACGCGCGCGCGATGGTCGCTTTCGCCGAGGAGACCTTCGGCGGGCTGGACATCCTGCACAACAATGCCGGCATCATCACCCGCCGCCCGCGCTTCCCGGACGCTGAGACCGAGAGCTGGTACCGCACGCTCGATGTCAACCTGCGCGGCGTGATCATCGGCACGCAGTACGGCATCCGCTCGATGCGCAAGCGCGGCGGCGGTGTCATCATCAACACCGCATCGATGGCCGGCCTCGCGGGCTGGCCCGGCGATCCGATCTACTCCGCGTCGAAAGGCGGCGTCGTGCTCTTCACCGCCTCGCTCGCGCTCCTCAAAGACGAAGCGAACATCCGCGTCAACTGCGTCTGTCCCGGCGTCGTCGACACCCCTCTCCTGCGCAAGGCGAGCGAAGACGCCGCCGACGAGCAACGCCGCGTCGCCGAAGCTCTCGAGCGCTTTCCCGTGCTCTCGCCCGACGACATCGCGGACGCCGTCGTCGAGCTGATCCATGACGACACGCTCGCTGGTCGCGCCATGCGCATCCTCAACGGCCGCCCCCGCGAACTCTCGAACTACCCACCGCCCGCCGGCGGCCCCGGCGGGTTGGGGTAGGGCACTCCGTTGCCGCCCTCCGACCTCCTGCTGTACACTCGCAGCGTCTGAACGCCCTCCAGCGAAAGGCAGGCTCCCCATGGCCGATGATGTCCTTCTCGACAAGCGCGCCGACGGCGTCGCGCTCATCACCCTCAATCGCCCCGATAGCCTCAACGCGATGGGCGGCAAGCTCATGCCCATGCTCGCCGACTACCTCAAGCAGTGTCAGTGGGACAAGGAGGTGCGCGCCGTTGTCCTCACCGGCGCCGGCCGCGCGTTCTGCGCCGGCGGCGACGTCAAGGGCATGGGCCGCCGCGACGCTCCCAACGCCGAAGGCGGCGCGCCCGCAGCCGGCAACGGCGAGCAGCCGTCGATCATCGGCGCGATGGACGACGCTGTCGCCGCCCTGCGCGAGTCGCAGTTCAGCACCAGCTACGTGCTACACACCATGCCCAAGCCCACCATCGCGATGGTGAACGGCTACGCCGTCGGCGCCGGCCTCAGCCTCGCCCTCGCCTGTGACCTGCGCATCGCGTCCGATCAGGCGAAGTTCGGCACCGCGTTCCGCAACGTCGGCCTCAGCGGCGACTATGGTGGCTCGTACTTCATGACTCGACTCGTCGGTATCGGCAAGGCGCGCGAGCTCTACTTCACCGCCGACATGCTCGACGCCCAGGAGGCGCACCGCGTCGGCATCGCCAACCGCGTCGTCGCCCACGACAAGCTCGCCGAGGAGACGCTCGCGCTGGCAGCGAAGCTTGCGTCCGGCCCGACTGGCACCTTCGCGCGCATGAAGGCGAACCTCAACATGTCGCAGCAGCTCGACCTGAAGTCGCTGCTCGACTACGAGGCCCTCCACATGCGCCTCTCCGGCATGAGCAACGACTCCCGCGAGGCCGTGCGCGCCTTCATCGAGAAGCGCGACGCGAAGTTCAGCGGCCGCTAGCACACGTCGGGGGTGAGGGAGCGCTAAAAGCGAAAAGAGATCACAATGTCAGATGAAATCACCCTCCAAGACGGCTTCTACTACGGCCCCCTGCGCACACCGGCCAACGCAGGCCGCGGCACCAGCGGCAACATCCACAGCGACGAAGACGCCCAGCGCCTCGGCTTCAAGGGCGGGCTCGTCGCCGGCTCGATCCACATGGAGCAGTTCGCGCCGGTGCTCGTGCGCGCCTTCGGCGAGCGCTGGTTCGAGCGCGGTTCGCTCTCGCTCTACTTCCTTACGCCCACGCTCCACGGCGAAGAAGTGCGCGTCGTCGTCGGTGCGCCGCCTGATGGCGCGAGCGACGCGCAAGTCGAAGCCTGGGCCGAACGCCCTACCGGCGAGCGCATCTGCGAAGGCACCGCCGCCATCGGTGACCCGCACGAGCCGTCAGCGCTCCACGCCCGCGACGTCACGCGTCCCACTACCGGCGACCTGCGCATCCTGGCGGACGCCCGCGCCGGCGACGCGTTCCCGGTCGTCGATGTCAGCGTCGACCAAAAGATCGTTGATGAACGGCTGAAGGTGATCACCGAACCGATGCCCTGGTACAGCGATCCTGCGCGCTGGGGCGGCGCCGTCCCGACGACCGTGAACCAGGTGAACGCCCTGATCGAGCCGTGCTACGCCTACTTACGGCGCCGCCAGCAGCAGGCCATCGGCCTCTACGGCGCGATCGAGCTGCGCAACGTCAGCGGCCCGATGCTCGCCGGGCGCACCTATCGCGCCGGCGGCACGCTGCTCTTCGCCGGCGACTCGCCCAAGACGGAGTACGTCTGGTTCGATACCTGGGCGGACGATGCGTCCGGCCGTCGCGTCGCCGCGATGCGTATGATGCTGCGTTTCATGAAGGCCTCCTCGCCGGTCTACCAAGAGGCGGACGTGGGCGCGCCGGCGACGAGCTAACTCGGAAAGCCCGCCGCCTCGCGTAGCTCCACCGCTACATCGTCCCCTTCGAACCGCAGCCGGTACCACTGCCCGCGGTGCGTTGATTCACCCACGCCCCGGAGGTCGTGCGCCGCGATGAGCGCCGCAACGAACGCTGGGATAGTGTTCCCGTGTGAACACGCGACGACGTGTCCTTCGGGGTGTTCCTGCCGGATCTGCTCAGCCGCGGCCAGCACGCTGCCTGCGCCGAATGCCGCGACGTTCGCGCCGCTGTTGCGTTCCCCGTCCCAGCCGTCTGGCGCGCGCCACACCTCCTCGCTTAGCTGCGGGAGTATTTCGACCGTCAGCCCGAAGCGCGTGGCCAGCGGTTCGATGCTCTGCTGGCAGCGCAACGCTGGGCTGGAGTACAGCGCATTGACGGGTTCGCCGGCGAGCGCATCGGCGAACGCTGCGGCCTGCCGCAACCCGAGCTCGCTAAGCGGGCGCTCGTTCTGGTCGCCGCGCCAGAGCGTCCGGTCGCCGGCATCCATGTGCGGTACGAGATCGACGGTGAGCGTCATCGCCACAGCTTACTTCCTCAGCATGACCCACGTCGCCCGCGCGTAGGCGCACAACGCGCCGTCCTCCGCGAACAACGCCGAGCCGCCGTACAGCTTGCGGCCCTCGCTGCCCAGCGACCAGCCCATCACGACGTAGCGTCGCCCAACCTCGACTGGCGTTACCGCCTTCGCTGCGAGCTTGCCCAGCACCGCGAGCGTCTCCGGCCCGAAGCCGGTGCCGAAGCCGCTCGGACAATCCAGCGCCGCCCAGACGAACTCCGGTCGCACGAAGCCGCGGTCGTCCGCCAGCGACGCGTCCGGCGTCCACGGCGCGGCGACGGTGGTCGGCCCGTCGACGAGGCCCGGGAAGATGCGCAGCCCGTCGCTCTCATCGCGCTGTGAGCCGCACACGAAACACGTCCGGAACGGGCTCTTATCGTCGAGCGCGAGGGAATGGCGGGCCGCCTCCTGCGCCGTCGCAATATCGACTGGCGCCGGCACCTCGACGTCGAACGTCGCTGGCGACGCCTCGGCGACGATGTCATCGCCATCCCGCAGCGCCGCACCGCCGCCATCGAGTCGCTCAACGGTCAGCGCGTGCTCGAGTGGTGGCGGCGCCCGTAGCGTTACCTCCGCAGGCCCGTCGACAAACGACGCCAGCACGCCGCATACGTATCCGCCGTTACCGGAGTCCGGCGGCCCGCAGAACCGCCGGGCGATGGTGACCTGCTCGCTCACGGGATCGCGCCCTGCTCCTTGAGTGGGATGATCTGCTCCCAGTCGTACCCCAGCTCCAGCAGCACCTCCTCCGTGTGCTGCCCCAACTCCGGCGACAACCCGCGCGGCGCCGCGCCGCCCTCCGAGAAGTCCGCCGGTGTCGCGATGAACGGCACAGGGCCGTCCGCCCCCTGTACCTCGGGGAAAACACCCGCCTCCTTCGAGATCGGGTCGTTCACCACGTCGTTCACGTTGTTCACGGGCGCCCACCAGACGTTCTCGCGGTCGAGAATCTCGCCCCACTCGTCGAGCGACTTCGTCGCGAACACGCCGTCGAGTTCCGCGACGAGCTCCGGCGCATGCTCGCGACGGATGGTGATGTCAGCGAAGCGCTCGTCTTCCTGCAGGTCCTCGCGCCCGAGCGCGCGCAGCAGGTCGGCCCAGTGGCGGTCGGCCTGCAGGAGCAGCAGCCAGAACCAGCGCCCAGTCTCTCCTGAGCCTGTCGAAGGGCCTGCCTGGAAGCAGTTGATGATCGGGTTCAGCGCGTGCTCGCGGTCGTACGGCTCGATCGGTACCTTCAGGCGCAGCGCCAGCATCACGTCCCACGCCATCATGTACGTCCCGACGCGCATCAGCGATGTCGACACAAGCTGGCCCTTGCCGCTGCGCTCGCGCGCGAGCAGCGCAGCGCAGATCGCGCCCGCCGCGCTCATACCCGTCATGTGGTCGCCCATGCCGCCCCGTTGCTGCGGCAGCGGCGCGCCTTTCGGCACGAGCATCGATGCCACGCCCGCGCGTGACCAGAACGCGCCGATGTCGTACGCCGCGCGGTCGCGGTTCGGGCCATCTGCGCCGTAGCCCGTGATCTGCCCGTAGACCAGGCGTGGGTTTGCCTGCGAGAGCGTCTGGTAATCGAAGCCGAAGTCGTCCAGCACGCGCGGCCGCATGTTCGTCACGAAGACATCCGCGTTGTCGAGGAGCTGGCGCGCGATCGTGCGCGCCTCGTCGTTTGCGAGGTTCAGCGCGACGCTGCGCTTGCCTCTGTTATCGGCCTCGAACGGCGGTGGGCTCTGCTGCGCGCCTGCGCCCAGCGCCGACGCGAACAGCCCGCGGAACGGGTCGCCGTTGGGCGGCTCGATCTTGATCACATCGGCGCCCCAGTCGCACAGGATCGCCGCGCACGACGGCCCCGCCACCCACAGCCCCAGCTCAACGACTCGAATCCCCTCTAGCGGCCCCGGCATCTCGCGCCTCCTCGTGCTCTGAATGTGCGCGCAGATTATAGCGAGCGTAGACGGGTAGGGGCGGGTTTCAAACCCGCCCCTACATCGCTTCGCCCAAAGACCCGCGGTGTGCTATCCTACGCCCACCACACTAAGGAGGTGCACCGATGCCAGTCATCACATTCTTCGTGCACCCGAGGGCGCTCACGCAGTAGCCCTCTGATTGCGGTTCGACGCTGTCGACCTCGGGTGCACGCCACCCGGGGTCGTTTTGTTTCGCCCCGACACCGTCGGGGCCTATCACAAGGAGTGACACCTTGGATTCAACCTACTTCTACGACGAAACCATCGCCGCGCGTTACGACGCACAGGTCCCCCTCGGCGCCGGCGAGGTCGAGTTCTACACAGAGCTCGCCCGCGAAGCGGCCGCCTCAGGCCTACGCACGCTCGAGGTCACCTGCGGCACCGGTCGCGTCACTATCCCTATGGCGCGCGCCGGCATCCGCATGGTCGGCCTCGACGTCTCGCCCGCCATGCTCGCCCGCGCTCGTGCCAACAGCGTTGGCCTCGACATCGAATGGGTCGAGGGCGATATCCGCTCATTCGACCTCGGCGAGCAGTTCGGCCTGGTCACGATACCCGTCGGCTCGTTCCAGCTCCTCACCGAAGTCGACGACCAGCTCGATAGCCTGCGCTGCATCCACCGCCATCTCGCGCCGGGCGGCCGCCTCGCCTTCGAGGTGGAGAACCCGAACCTCGTCGGTATCGCCGACTGGCTCACCACCAAGCGCGGCGCGCTCGTCCGCAACCCCGCGCGCGACTACCAGCATCCGGACACCGGCCTGAACGTGCGCAGCTGGGACACCGTCCAGATGCACACGTCCGTCCAGTGCCGCGTCGGCATCCGCATCCTCGATGAGCTGGACGCCGGCGGTCGTGTCGTCAACCGCAGCTACGGCCGGCCCATGACCGTGCGCTACTTCCATCGCTACGAGATGGAGCATCTGCTCGCCCGCGCTGGCTTCGAAGTGGAGGCCCTTTACGGCGACACCCTCAAGAACGAATACCGAGGCGCCAGCCCGGACCTCATCTGGGTCGCGCGACCAAAACCGTAGGGGCAGACCTGCGTGTCTGCCCTGAGCGCTAGTCCGCCGCAGGCGGAGACCTCCGATGTAGGGGGCGGGTTTCAAACCCGCCCCTACGCGGCTCTTTCGCCGAACGGGTCGCCCGGCCAAAACCGTAGGGACAGACCTAGGTGTCTGTCCGGCCCTCGGCCCTGCGCCATCAATGGGAGACCTGCTCACCGCAGGCGGAGGGGTAGGGTCTGCCTGCCGCAGGCAGGGGTGAGGGAGCACGAACTGTGGGGTAGGGGAGGCGACGCTCGGTCCGTTGTGCCAAGTGGCGAAGATTGGTGATTGGGTATTCATCACAGCTGCGCTACATTGAAGTCGTCTCGACTAAGGAGGATGATGTGTCGGCAAAGCAGGTTCAGCAGAAGCGCGTATTTGTGCTCGGCGCTGGGTTCACGCGTGCGTTTTACCCCAGAGCGCCCCTAGTGAAGGACCATTATGGTGGCGAAGCGCTCCAAAATAAATTCAAGGGGTTTGCTCACGCGACCCGGGTCTTAGAGCTTGAGTTGGAGCGAGATGGCGGTGGGCAGATCGACATTGAACGATTCATGACCCGCCTCGATGGCTTGATGCCCTATGATCTCCAGTCTGAGGCGGCGGAAGAGCTTAGGCTGCTTCTATCAGACTTGAAGCTCCGCTTTGTCGCGCGTATCAAAGAGGCAAGGAAGGTGGGTCGGCGTCGACCCAAATCATTTGCAAGCTTCGCCAAGTACTGTCTCAGCCACCGAATAACTTGCGTCACATTCAATTACGACGATCTGTTGGATCAGGCTCTGTGGGAGGTCCATAGACAGACGACTGTGAGTGAGGGGACGTACTGGCACCCGGACGGAGGCTATGGGTTCTTTTGCAGGCCGTCAGAGTCTTGCATTCGCGACTCCGACGTCTTCATGGACAGGCCTCCGATGCTACTGCTCAAACTTCACGGCTCGATCAACTGGCGACCAAAGCTCGGGTACCGCCAGCCCTACGGTGTGGATGCCATAGTGCACGAGGAGGAATGGTTACCGCTGGAGGACGAATCGTCCGAGCGACTAGTAATCTCACAGCATCTTGACGCT
>JBAROU010000123.1:0-9740 GCA_049642385.1 Dehalococcoidia bacterium
CTCCTACGGACATCCCTGGCGCCGTCCGGACTGTCGAAAATCGTGGCAAGTATACCCGACGACGTCAAGACGATGAAGCTCCACGGATATCTTCGGCAACCGTACACGCCTGCGGACATAGACGCAACCGGACAAAGCAGTACATTTGTACGCCTTCGAAGCTGCGCTCGCCTGAAGAGTTGCGAGGTTTAGGGAGGGTTTACAGTTCTGTCTTGAGGGTCTGGAGGAACTCTTCGTTCGTGCTCGTCCGCACCATGCGCTCGATGAGCCGCTCCGTTGCCTCAGTCGGGTTAGGTGAGTTCGAGCCGATCATCGCGGTCATGCGGCGCACCAGCCAGACCTGCTGGAGCGTTTTCTCGTCCATGAGCAGCTCTTCGCGACGCGTGCTGCTGCGCTGGATGTCGATCGATGGGAAGGTCCGCCTATCGGCGAGGCGGCGGTCCAGGTGCACTTCCATGTTGCCGGTGCCTTTGAACTCCTCGTAAATCACTTCGTCCATGCGGCTGTTGGTATCGACCAGACAGGTCGCGATGACGGTGAGGCTACCGCTCTCCTCCGTGTTTCGGGCGGCGCCGAAAAAGCGCTTGGGTGGGTAGAGCGCCACCGGGTCGATGCCGCCGGAGAGCGTGCGCCCACTGGGTGGCATCGCGATGTTATACGCACGCGTCAGGCGCGTGATGCTATCGAGCAGGATCACCACGTCCTGGCCGCCCTCCACCAGACGCTTCGCCCGGACGAGCGCCATTTCGGCGACGCGGGTGTGGTCCTCAACAGGTTCGTCGAACGTCGAGGCGATGACGTCGCCCGTGATGGAGCGGCGCATATCGGTCACTTCCTCCGGCCGCTCGCCGATGAGCACGACCATCAAGTGGATGTCCTCGTAATTGGCCATGATCCCGTGAGCGATTGCCTTCAGCAGGAACGTCTTGCCCGCCTTCGGCGGCGAGACGACCAGCGCGCGCTGCCCACGCCCGATAGGCGCGATCAGGTCGATCATGCGCTGGGAGAGGTCGTCCGTGCCAGGGCGGCCCGATTCGAGCATGATCTGCTTGTCCGGGAAAATCGCTGTCAGATTCTCGAAGTTCGGTCGCTGTTTGGCAACCTCCGGATCAAGGCTGTTCACCGCCTCGACGCGCAGCAGACCGTAGTACTTCTCATTGTCCTTCGGGGCGCGGACCTGGCCCATCACCATATCGCCGGTGCGCAGGGCGAAACGCCGTATCTGCGATTGCGAGACGTACACGTCGTTCACAGTGGGCAGCATGGTATCGCCGCGCAGGAAGCCGTACCCGTCATCAACGATATCGATGACGCCTTCGGCGAAGATATTGCCGTCCTTCTCGGCCTGGGCGCGCAGCACGTTCGTGATGAGCTCGTGCTTGCGCATGGCGCTGTAGCCCGGCACGCCGAGGTCCTTGGCGATGTCCTGCAAGTCGTCGCGCGTCTTCGTTTCCAGTTCAGCTATTGTCACTTGACCGTCCTTACTCTCATCATTCGCCGTCTCCAGGTTCGCCCTAGGAGCACGAACGTGATTAATCTTCCGCGTGGTTTCTGGCATGTCTGTAATCAGTTAGGGGGACCACGAACGCTGGGAGATGAAAGCGCTCGCTTTACGGTCGATGAATATTGCTACTACTCCAATACCCTATTTGTCGCACGAATGTCAAGACTCGATCCGGCGAACATAATGTCAAGCTCAGGCTGGCTCCCGGGTGGGCTCCCGAGCGTACTTCTTCGCGTCAGCAGCGAAGCGCTCGATGCCGACATCTGTGAGCGGATGCTTCACCATCGCCTTGAGCACCGCGTATGGCAACGTGGCAATGGGAGCGCCCGCCTGTGCCGCATCGATCACATGGCGCGGGTGGCGCAGGCTGGCGGCCAGCACCTGGGCTGGCAGGTGATACTGGTCGAAGATGTCCACGCTCTCGCGCACGACCTCCATCCCGTCCTGGCCGGCATCGTCGATGCGGCCGACGAACGGGCTCACGTACGTTGCGCCCGCTGTTGCGGCGAGCAACGCCTGGTTGGCCGAAAACACCAACGTCATGTTGATCGGGATCCCTTCGCGCGAGAGGATCGACGTCGCCTCCAGGCCCGTCTCATCGATTGGTATCTTCACCACCACGTGCTTGTGCCACGTGGCCACCTGGCGCGCCTCGTCAAGCAGCCCCTTGATGTCGCGAGAAACGCACTCCGCAGAGACGGGGCCGTTCACCGCTTCGCAGATCTCGATCACGCGATCGCGGTAGCTGACGTCGCTCTCCCTGGCCATGAGTGTCGGGTTTGTGGTCACGCCGGCCAGCAGGCCCATGCGGACGCCGTCGCGGATCTCGTCGATATTGGCAGTGTCCAGGAAGAGACGCATGTTCCCTCCTTAGAAACGACTAACCGGGACCGATTCCCTGGGCTGTCTCATTGTACCGCGCGAGCGAGGCGACTGGATAGTAGCGATCTCCCCACATTCGGCGGGCCGGCCTAGGAGCCGCTCCCTGCCCGTGCGACAGGCGGGGCCACGACTCCAGTCGGGTCAGGGGCTTCGGCGGTCTGTCCGTTCTGGTTACGCCTGTGAGCCGCATACGTGATAGCGGCCCCGACGAAATCCCGGAATAACGGGTGCGGGCGGAGCGGCCTGGAGCAGAACTCCGGGTGGAACTGCGACCCGATCATGAACGGGTGGTTGCGCAGCTCGCAGATCTCCACCAGCATGCCGTCAGGCGAGCGACCGCTTGCGATCACTCCCACCTCGGCGAGCTTCTCTTCGTAGGCGTTGTTGAACTCGTAACGATGGCGATGGCGCTCCTGGATCTCGTCGACACCGTACACCTCGTGCGCGAGCGTTCCTGGCGTCAGCCGGCACGGGTAGTAGCCGAGGCGCATGGTACCGCCCTTGTCCGTCACGCCTTCCTGCTCGCTGAGGAGGCTGATTACCGGGTGGGGCGTATCGGGCGCGAACTCGGTCGAGTTCGGCTCATCGCTGCCAAGCGCGGCGCGGGCCGCCTCGACGACCATCACCTGGAGCCCCAGACACAGCCCCAGGTACGGGATGCTTTGCGTGCGCGCCAGATGCGCCGCGTGGATCTTGCCCTCGAACCCGCGTTCGCCGAAGCCGCCCGGCACAATGATGCCGTCGACGCCTTCGAGCAGCGACACATCGCCAGATTCGAGTCGCTCCGACTGCACCCAGCGGATGTTCAGCGCCACGTTGTGGTGGATCGCCGCATGGGCAAGCGATTCTTTCACGGAGAGGTACGCGTCATGCAGCTCGACGTACTTGCCGACGACGGCGACCGTCACCTCGCCCTGCGGGTGCTTCAACCTCTCGACCAGCTCGCGCCAGTCCGACATGTCGCGGCCGCCGGGCGGGATGCGCATCAAGTGAAGGATGTAGTCGCCCAGGCCCTCTTCCTCCAGGACGAGCGGCACTTCGTAGATGCTCGACATCGTCGGCAGCGGCACGACGCCCTGGCGGTCGACATCGCAGAACAACGATATCTTCGCTTTCAGGTCAGGGCCCATCGGCCGGTCACTACGACAGACGATGACATCGGGCTGGATGCCCAGGCCACGCAGCTCGCGGACGCTGTGCTGGGTGGGCTTGGTCTTGAGCTCGCCGGTCGCACCGATGTGGGGCAGGAGCGTGACGTGGACAGAGAGCGTATCGTCCCGACCCTCCTCCTTACGCATCTGGCGGATCGCCTCCAGGAACGGCTGCCCTTCGATGTCTCCCACGGTGCCGCCGACTTCGATGATGACGATATCGACGTCGCTCTCGCGGCCGATGGCGCGTATGCGGCTCTTGATCTCGTTCGTCAGGTGCGGGATGGGCTGGATGGTGCCGCCCAGGAAATCGCCTCGACGCTCTTTTGCCAGCACCGCTTCATAGATCTGGCCGGTGGTGACAGAGCTGCTGCGGGTGAGGTCGGCGTCCAGGAAGCGCTCGTAGTGGCCCAGGTCCAGGTCTGTCTCAGAGCCGTCGCCTGTGACGAAGACCTCGCCGTGCTGATAGGGCGACATGGTGCCCGGGTCGACGTTCAGATACGGATCGAGCTTCTGGATGGCGACAGAGAGGCCGCGGGACTTAAGGATGCGGCCCATGGCCGCGCTGGTGATGCCCTTGCCGACGGAACTGACTACTCCGCCGGTTACGAAAATGTACTTCGGTCGTGTGCCTTTTATCAATAAACAAACTGGCGGCACCACTGGGGGTACCGCCCACCAACCATGCTATCTGGGAAGAACATCGGTGTCAAGAGGGAGGTATGGGGAGCGTTTGGCGCGTTGCCGGCCAACATAAGGGGTTCGGACATTTAACATATGTTTCACAGGTTCGCTATAGGCACGAAACATCCTTGCGCGATACTAGGGGTGAACCTCCTACCGAGAGTTATCGCCAGGCCACCAGTCATATCCCCGCGAAGCCCTCGAAGACACAGGCGGCCCCCCAAGCGGGCCGCCTCGTCATATCCAGCAGAACTTCCGCCTCTCAGCCGCCCACCATGTTGATCATCAGGTCGACCCGGTCGCCGTCCGAAAGCGGCGACTCACCGGTGGCCTGCTCCTCATTGATGAGGACAACGATGGCCTGTTCCTCCTCGCCGTGGAAGCCCTCGCGATGGATCAGATCGACCGGGCACATGCCGGCCTCGAACGGCACTTCGTACTCCTCTCGACCGGAGAGGGAGCGCTCGGCGAGCAGGTTATAGAACTTGACTCGGATCATCAGCGATCCAGGTTCGGGTCGAGGCCGAGGGTGACCTTGCCGATGTACTCCAGCGCCTCGTGCGGAGCGTAGGGCTGCATAAAGGGCCCGGCGCGGGCGTCGCGGTAGAGGCGGGAGAAGGGACTTTGGGCCATGTAGGCCGACCCGCCGGTAGCCGTCATTGCCCGATCGACGATGTCGATCGCCTTCCGTTGCAGCACGTACTTCATGCATTGCTGCTCCTTGAGCAGCGCAAAGGACTCCTGCTCAGGCGCCTGGCCGGGCGCAAACTGCTCGAAGTAAGCCTCCATCTGGTGACCCGTCCGCTCGACAATGGCCCGAGCGACGGCCAGGTCGATCTCGATTTCGGCGATGAGCTCTTGGATCGCAATGCGATCGGCGAGGCGCTTTCCCTTCGGTCCTTTTGGCCGCATGGCGAGCTCGACGGCGAGGGCGCGCGCTGCCTCAGCGATACCGAGGAAGCAGACCGGCAGCGAGAAATTGAAGGAGATGGTCATGTCGGCGCCAGCGCCGTTTAGGCTCCCCCAGGGCCCACCCGGTATCAAGCTGGCTGCCGGGACGCGGACATCCTCGAACGTGACGTCATGGCTACCGGAAGCGCGCATGCCCATCGCGTCCCAGTTGTCGAGCACCGTCACGCCCGGCGTCGCCTTTGGAACGATGGCGAGGGCGTTGACGTAGCCATCGCCGTTCTTGACGCGCAGCGCCACGAACATGAGGTTCGCGGCTGGCGACAGCGTAGCGAACATCTTGCGCCCGGTGATGGAGTACCCGCCGTCGACGGGCATTGCTTCCGTCATGGGCGAACCGATGTAGGTCCCGGCCTCCGTTGCTGGAGCGCAGGCGATGAGCTGCTTCGCGCCGATCGCGCGACCGAGGCCCTCGGCGGCGGCGGTCGTCGCCGGGTTGCCCTGATTCGGCCAGAGGAGGATGCGCCCGATAACGTTGGCGGCCACCAGATGCATGTTCGCTGAGATTGCCGTGGAGGCGCAGCCGCGGGCGAGCCGACTCATCGCGATGCCCAGATCAAGCTGGGAGCGGACTCCCATGCCGCCGAACTCCTCCGGGATCGGCCCGGCGAGATAGCCACTCGCTTGGAGCGCATCGATGTTTTCGTGTGGAAAGCTCCCTTCGCGGTCGTGCTGGTCGGCACGCGTAGCGAAATCGGCGGCATGCTCCTCCGCCAGCGCAACGAACTTGCGCCCGGCTTCCGTGGTTGGTTGTAGTTCTGTGTTCAAGGGGACCTCGATTCGATAGCACTACTTCTCAGGGCCGGACAACGATCGCTCGGCGAGCAGGTTGTGGAGACGCACACGGATCATGGCGATGTCGAGTGTAGCAGGGCTGCGGTAGAATACCAGCCTTACGGGGGATGGCCGTGCGCCGAACTATCGCCTTGACGCTGCTAACCATAATCACCGCAGGTGCGGCGCTGCTGGCGCGCGCGCCCGCCGCCGCCTCCGGTGTCATCATCACCGCGATCGAGGCGGGTTATCTCCACACCTGCGCCATCACCGACACAGGCGGGCTGAAGTGCTGGGGCTTCAACGGTTTCGGACAGTTGGGCGATGGAAGCGGTTTCAGCCGCCCAGTCCCAGTGGATGTCATAGGCCTGGACAGCGGTGTCGCCGCTGTCGCTCCCGGGTGGTATCACACATGCGCGCTTACCATCGAAGGCGGGGTGAAGTGTTGGGGCTGGAACATCTTCGGACAGTTGGGGACCACGGGTGTCTACTGTATCCCAGACGAACCCCTCTTCCCGTGCAGCGCCGTGCCGGTAGATGTGAAGGGGCTGGAGAGCGGCGGCGCGGCCGTTAGCACCGGCAGTTTCCACAGTTGCGCACTAACCACGTCGGGCGGCGTGAAGTGCTGGGGCAACAATAGCGTAGGACAGTTAGGCGACGGCACCACCACATCCCGCCACACGCCCGCCGACGTCCTCGGGCTGACCAGCGACGTCGTCGCCATCGCCGCCGGCTTCGACCACACCTGCGCCCTCACCAGCGCAGGCGCGGTCAAGTGTTGGGGAGAAAATGGAGCTGGTGTGGTACTAGGGGCGGAGTCGAGCGAGACCTGCATCAGCGTCTTCGGTGACCCGCACCCGTGCAGCACCACTCCGCTGGACGTGGAGACATTGGACAGCGGCGTGGCCGCACTGAGCGCGCTGGGTTCCTTTACGTGTGCCCTGACTCAAGACGGCGGCGTCAAGTGCTGGGGTAGCAACTTCAACGGTCAGTTGGGAGACGGGACGTTCGGTAACAGCAGGCGGACGCCGGCTGATGTGATCGTGGCGCCGGGCGGCGCTCCCCTCACGGGCGTGGCCGCCGTGTCGGCTGGAGCTTCCCACACCTGCGCGCTGATGATGACGGGCGGCGTCAAGTGCTGGGGGTCTAATAATTTCGGTGAGGTGGGCGACGGCAGCCCGAACATCGACGACCGCACCACCCCAGGCGACGTGTGCCAGGTCTATGATGCCGACGCAGGACAGTGCGTCGGGCGTCTCTCCGGTGCGACGGCCATCGCGGCAGGATTCGTTCACACGTGCGCGCTGACGGAGGTGGGTGGCGTGAAATGCTGGGGGGTCAACGCTACCGGCGATCTGGGCATTGGGACCTTCGATGGTCTTCCCCACCCCGTTCCGGTAGACATGTGGCAAGACTGGGACGGCGATGGTTGCTCGGACCTGCGGGAGCAGGGCAATAACCCGGCTCTCGGCGGACGGCGCGATCCGAAGAACTTCTGGGACTTCTTCGACATCCCGGACGTGAACAACGTGCGCGACCGCGCCATTTCAACCGGCGATCTCCAGCGGCTCATCGCTCGCTTCGGTACTCACGGCAACCCCAATATCGACCCGTTCACGCAGCCACTAGCCTCTGGCTACCACACTGCGTTTGACCGCTCGCCGCCGGGGCCGGGCGGCAATCGCTGGAACCTTGGGCCACCGGACGGCTCGGTCTCGACGAGCGACATCCTATTCGCGGTCACGCAGTTCGGCCACACGTGCGTGTAGCCGCGGCCACCGGACACAACGCAGGCAGGCGCACGCCATGTCGTGGGCCTGCCGCTTCTCTACGTCGAAGCGCTCTGCTACACCGCGCCGATGGCGACGGCCACGTCCTCCAGGCCCAACTCCGTAAGCTTCGCCTGGCTAGGGGTGGCGGTCTCCAGGGCCCAGCCGCCGCTGCTCTCAGTCAGAGCTCGTTTAGAAACTCCCGCAGCGCTGCATACGTTTCCTCGGGCTTCTCCTCCGGCAGGAAGTGACCGCAGGGCAGCTCCACGGCGCGCAAGTCATCGGCCCATTCGCGCCAAACCTCCGTCGGAGCGCGCAGAGCGAGCGTGCGCCCGTAGAGCGCCAGCGTAGGGCAGGCGATCGTGCGCTTGCCGTAGTCGGCTGAGTCGAGCTCGAAGTCGATAGATGCACCGGCGCGGTAGTCTTCGCAGCTTGCATGGATCGTCGCCTCATCGAAGCAGCGCAGGTATGCCCCAAGCGCCTGCTTGTCGTAGGCGTCGAGGCCGCTTCCGCTCCAGCGGGCAAGGCAGTTGCGCAGGAAGTACTCGCGTTCGGCGCCGATGAGACGCTCGGGCAGGTCGTATGGCTGGATCAGGAAGAACCAGTGATAGGTGACCGTCGCTAACCCCTTATTCACGTTCGTGAACATTGCATAGGTCGGGACGATATCGAGCACAGAGAGCCCCGTCACGCGTTCCGGATGGTCGAGCGCCATTCGATACGCGACACGTCCTCCGCGGTCATGGCCGACGACGGCGAAGCGCTCGAAGCCAAGCGCTTGCATAACTTCGACGCCATCCTGAGCCATCGCTCGTTTGCTATAGGTCGAATGGTCGGGCTCGCCGAACGGCTTCGAGCTATCGCCGTAGCCACGCAGGTCGGGAGCGATAACCGTGAACTCGCCGGCAAGCCGGGGCGCCACGCGGTGCCACATCAGGTGGCTTTGCGGGTAACCGTGCAGCAAGAGCACCGGCGGCCCTTCGCCCCCGACAGCCAGGTTGATTGTCGCTCCGCTCGTCTCGATGCGCCTGCGCTCGAAGCCCTCGAACATGGCCGCACGATTGTATCATGTGTATCACGCCCCCTCCGCGGCCATGCAGAGAAGTTTGTTTTGCAAAAACGCCTGTTTTTTGCCTACGCCGATGCGCAATCAACTCCCCGGTCCTTTGTGGTCATTCTATTGCAACTTGGACTGAAGCAGGCGGCTTTGCTGGCGCATGGGATTGTGTTGCAGCCTCCGGTCGGGCGGCAGGGGTGCGACCCATCATACCGACGGCAGGTGCCCTCTGCGTCTGGCAGCTCCCTGGCTGGCCGGCTAGCCTGGCTGTGGTACAGTTGTGCTGACGGCACCGTCCGAGAGCTAGAAGGAGGGAGTGTGCTGAGCCGAGACGACTGGCTGCTGCTGTTCATCGGCATTCCTGGTGGGAAGTTCTACACCGACCAGATCAGGGTGATGAAGGGCATGTTCCTGCTGGACAAGGAGGGGCCGCAGGAATTGCGCGACCTCTACGACTTCCGACCCTACGACTACGGCCCGTTCGACACACAGGTCTACCGCGACCTGGATCGACTCGAAGCCCTGGGCCTCATCGAGGTCAGCCAGATCGTCGGGACGAACCGGCAGGTCTACGGGCTGACGGCCAAGGGCGAGGAACGCATGAAGCAAGTGCTGGATGAGGCACCGCAACACGTCGTCGAGGCCCTGCGCCAGATCAAGGAGCTTGTCACCTCCCGACACTTCACCAGCTTGCTCCAGTACGTCTACAAGAAGTACCCCGCATACGCGGCGCGCACCGTGATGCACTGATGACCCTCATCCTGGCGCTGGACTGCGCCGACGGGATGATCCTCGCCTCGGATGGACAGGCGACCATCGGCACGGCGGGCCAGCCCCTGAAGGGGCCTATCGACAAGATCTTCTGCCCCTGGCAGAACGTCGCCTGGGGCTCCTCCGGTCACGTCGGCGTTGCCCAGCACGCTGCCCACGTGATGGAGCAGGCGTTCCCG
>JBAROU010000149.1:0-4745 GCA_049642385.1 Dehalococcoidia bacterium
CCGAACAGGCCTGCTATCGCTGTGTATCGCATCATGTTTCGCAACCTCACTCTAGCGTTCAGTTTGCGCTACGCAGATGAAGGAGGCATGAAACACATATGACGGTAGCGCAAACGAAGACCGTAACAATTGTCACGAAACGATAAAAGGCGGGACGCGCTCCTTCCAGGCCATTGCCTCCTGGCGACGACCATCGATACTGTAAAGGGGACACCCCACCACGAGTACCATCGGAGGTCAGCCTGATGGAATGGAACCGGGACCACGTGCGACATCTGGCGATGCGCCTCGCCGTCGCCTTCGTCCTCGCCTACTTCGGCCTCCAGGAGCTCCACAACCCCAGCGATTGGAAAGTCTTCGTTCCTCACATCATCGCCCACCGCGCGCCAGGCGGGGCCAATGACCTCGTCATCGTGCACGGCTTCCTGCTCGTGCTAGCGTCCGTCACCGTTGCCACCGGGATCTTGTATATCGTCGGCGTTGTGCTCGCGTTCGGCATGCTCGGTGAGGTCTGCCTCGGCCTTTGGCTCGATAGCGGCTTCACCGACCTCCTCGTTCGCGACATCGGCCTCTTCGGTCTCGCTGTGGCACTCGCGGTCGATCCCGTCCATGCCTGGCGCCTCGATAGCGCAATCGTCGCCAAATTCCGGTCACTCCGCCAGCCTCTGACGCAACAGCGGCGCCCGCTCCAGGCGCCCGACGCGCGGTCGCTCACCTGGTCCGTCCGCGCGGCCAGCGGCGGCGCACTGCTCGGCGGCCTTCTTCTCGTCACGTTAGTTCTGCGCGTGACTGGTGGCGGCACTCCTGCCGCGACCAACGTCGCCAGCGTGTACCACACTCAGCCGACACCAAGCACCGCTGTCCAGTCAACACTTGATCCAGCGCAGTCGACTCCGCCCAATACTAGCCCGCAGCCAACCGCACCCGCGGCTACCGCGTCCGCACCACCTGCGAACGCGACCCGCTTTGACGACTGGCCCTATCACGATGCCTCGTTCCAGGTCTACCCGGGACCGATCGGCTCAGACGCCAGGAAGGCTCTCGCCGGCTTCGATCTTACTGTGCAGGATCAGGGCCCGTCGGTGACACTCGTCTTCAAGGCCCTCAGCTCGCGTTATCAAGACGCCACTGTCTCAGTCCCAAAGGGAAACACCGCCTACTTCATCGAGACGACCATGCGCGATGACCCCAGTCCTCAGGAGGACAACGAACTCAACGACGACGGCGTCATCATCGTCAACCCGCAGGGCTACATCGTCCAGTCGTAACAAGCCTCTGGCTCGCGAGCCGCTAGCGGAGATTCACGAAGCGATCGCTGGCGACGCGACGTCCGCCGGCGTCAGCGAACGTCTGCCGCGAAGTGGCGCCTCCCGTGCGCTGTTAGTTCTGGCGCTTCCTCGTTACGCGGGGCGGACTCGCGCGGCTCGATTTCGGTCGGGCTGCTTGGGATCGGGCTCCGATTCGAACTCCACCGTCCCGCCTTCGGCCAGATCCTCGAAAGTGCCGCTTTCGAGCGAGCTCTTGTGAAAAAACACCTCTTGGCTCGAACCCTCCGGTTGGATGAAGCCGTAGCCCCGGTCCTTTACGAGCCGCTTGATTGTGCCAGTAGCCATTCTTGAACCTCCTAATGAACTACAGTAATGATACCATTCCTGGGTCTCAAGGGCCTGAACCTTTAGTCGCCACCTTCGTACTTGAACGAGACTTTGACCTTCGCTCGGTAAGCGCGGATCTGGCCTTCGTCTAGCTGCATGTCCAGCTCGACCACCTCGGCGATGCGAAGGTCACGCAGCGAAGCGGACGCCCGTTGCACCGCCGCCGCTGCAGCTTTCTCCCAGGAATCGGGACTGGTTCCTACCAGCTCGATGACTTTGTACACGCTTTCTGCCATGGTGCGCCTCCTTTGGATAACCTCACCAATCACTATGCTGGACGCGTCTTGCGTACCGGCACCGTAACAGTAGCGGCGCCACCGCGGCACGTCAACACAAGCCCTCAGGACTACTGGAATTTAGCGCCAGGCATAGGCCCGTCACGAAGAGTCTGCAGGGCCCCGCCTCGCTTACAAGCACTCGGTGGCCTGTGTCTAGGTCATGCCCGTGCTGAGCGCTCCGGCGTCGCCGAGCCCGCGCTAGGCTGCGCCTGCCGAGTCGCATGCCATATCATGCCTTCATGAAGGTCTCTACACAGGAACTAAGATCGCAGGCTGAGCAGCATCGCCTCGCTGGCGAAGCCGCTGAAAATGCCACGCTGTGGCAAGAAGCCGTGCGCGAGTACGAACAGTGCTTGTCCCTCGCAGCTCAAACAGCTGACAGCGCAGGCCGGGATGAGCCTGCGCTGCTCACGTCGCTCGGTCGATGCTATTGGAACTTGTCAGAGGCGCGAACCGCGTGGCGTACCCTGCGGCGCGCGATCTCGCTCTACCAAGAACGCGGCGACCCCGTTGGACAGGCGCACGCTACGGTCGAGATCCTCCGCATCTGGGGGCCGCCCGAACGCCATCGGATGATGGCTGAAGAGGCTCTGCTGGCGCTGGGCGACGCGGAGCCGTACCTGCGCGCGCGGCTCTTGTTGGCGCTTCGCTGGTCTGATGAGAACTTCGAAGAGATGTACACCCAGGCTATCGCGCTGGCTGAGCAGCATGGCTTCGAGGACATTCTTGCGAGTCGCGTGCAGCGCGAGGCTTGGCAGGCGATAGATGATGGACGCGTGGACGAAGGCACTCGGCTGTTCCTCAGCGCGCACGAGACGTACGCGCGTTTGGGCATTCATGATGTGGCGGCAGGGACGTTGAGAGGGGCTGGGTTCGGGACGTTGGAGTCGGGCCGTCTAGACGAAGGCTTTGGTTTCGCGAGTCGAGCCTTCGAGTACGCGAGCAGTGTGAACCTTCATTTCGCTGCGCAGTTGGCGCTGATGGACATGGCGGGCGTTCATTTCGCGCGCGGCGACTTCGCTGCCTGCGAGGCGCTGCTTGATCGATCGCCTGGCGATTCCGACTTTCGCGGCGATCTGTATCGAATGTGGATGGCCGAAGCTCGTGCCGATATCGACGGTGCGTTGCGGCTGATGGTGAGCCCTGAGCGGGGTGGCAACACGCCAACGGCCGTCGGCCAGATCCACGCCGCCGCAGCGGGGCTACTGTTTCGAGCCGGGAAGGTGGACGCAGCTAGTCAGGCGCTGCGCGCTTGGGGTGAGGTTGAAAGACCCGATAATGACGCCTACTGGACCGAGACGCCGGCCCTACTCGAATGCTTGACGGCGCTTGGCGATGACGCGTTGCTTCGGAGGGTGTATGACTCGTTCAAAAGCCGGGACGAGCGAGTCAAGACTGCCGTACGTTTCTCCACTCTGCAAGGACGCGCGCTCGCCCCACTGCTCGGCGGAGTGTGTTTGCGACTGGCGCTACTTGAGGAGGCTGAGCGCCACTATCGTGAGGGGCTCGCCTGGTGCGAACGCGAGCGGTGCGCGCGGGATGCGGCCCTTTGCCGCGCGGGACTCGATCAGGTGCACCAAACGCAGTAGAGCGACGCGCGACTAAGCCAACGGTCGGGCCACAACCATGTCGAGCGTCTTCGAAGGGCCACGGAAATTCTGTCGCGCGATTCGCAAGTAAATGCGAAAGCGCTGGTATACGTCGTTGCCTACCAGCGTCTCCAACTCTTGCCGGTGCGCCTGCATGTTGGTGAACCAGCCATCAAGGGTCGTGACATAGTTCTGCACTGACATCTGCTGGATCTGTTCGATCCTGAATCCCGCTTGATCCAGGAGGGCCAGCTCCTCGGCCAGGAGCAGGTAGTTCCCCGTCTCGCCGAAGACCTCGTTGACAAAGATCATCGTACGGGTGGGCTGCATGAAGTGTGTACTCGTGAAGTGCACTTCCTTGTTCAGCATTCGTCCGTCCGGCTTGAGCAGCTTCTTCACCTGCTGAAAAAAGCCGAGTAAGTCATTGAAATGGACAATCACCTCATCCGTGTACGCTGCATCAAAGCGATCAGTGTCTTCGAAATCACGCCAGTGGCATACGTGCACAGCAACGTCTACGCCTCGCTCCTTGATCCAGTGGTCTGCATAGTCTTTTTGCGTCGGTGAGAGCGTGAGGCCCACGCCCTTCACGCCATAACGCTGGGCAAGGTAGATGAGGGGCCCGCCCCAGCCGCAACCGACATCCAGGACACGTTGACCCGGCTGGAGCTGCAGAAGGTCAGCAAGCAGGTCGAGCTTGCGCTCTTGGCTTTCGGTGACGGAGGCAGCTCCCTCCCAGAGGTTGCACGAGTAGACTCTCCAATCACCGCCCGTAATGGTGGTGATGAATTCCGCCGGTAGATCATAGTGGCGGTTCGTTCGCGCGTTGTCCTCCGCCGTTGAATAGCGGCGCCACATGCCGCCGTCACTCCCATCCACAGCGCGCGGGCGGACCCTGCTTTCTTTCTTGCTCGTCACGAGATCACACCTCCAGCCTTAACATTAGAGCCCCTCGCGTGTGCCATTCGCTTGCTTAGCCTGCGCAGCGCCTCCCGGAACTTGAGCAACCGTAGCTGCATCTTCGTGGCTGCTGGCAGGCGCGGCTCAAGCTGATCGATCTCCCAATACGAGCACAAGGTCGCCACCACGTCCTGATAGAACTGCTCCGGCCCCCAGATGCCATGCTGGGCCAGACACATGCCTCGCTGTCTTGCGTCCGGCAGAGCCGAGTTACCTGGCATCTGGAACCGCATGACGACCCTTGCGAGTGGAAGGATGTAATC
>JBAROU010000150.1:0-3120 GCA_049642385.1 Dehalococcoidia bacterium
GATCTTCACCGCGATAATATGTGAATCTACCAGGGCTGTGAACATCGCGGTGATGGCAACAGGATCCGCGCACGTTAGGCTGCCGCCGCCACGCTGCCTATAATCGGCCAGACCTCGAAAAGGAAAGCCAGTCGTGGGCGTTGGCGCGATTGGCCCGCCAAGCGCCTCGATGCACATATCGGCGAGCATGCTGGAGACCGGAAACGGGTTGCGCTTTCCTTCTCGATCAGAAGACATATCGGCCCGATACTGGACATCCCAGTTCAGGAACCACTCGTAGAGACGTCTCGATGGGTCGGAGTACAAATCTAGCAGCACAGACGCCCACTCTCTTCGAGCGCGGCTCTTGTCTTCGTCGGAGCGAGGCGTGGTGCTGTCGACCTTGTCCAGCCAAATAGACAAGAGGGCGAGTGAGCATACCTCCGCGGCGCGCACCAGGGCGTTGTGCTCCGGGGGCGCGTTAGGCATGGGGAGCACCGTCTCCACCGCCGACTGAGCAGTCATGCACCCACCGACTATCAGGGCTATGCGGAAGCGTTGTTGGTCCGGGTCGGCGTCAGCGATCCGGTCGCAAACTTCGCCTACTATGTCTTGCCAGACTTCACTATCGGCGGCCATACCTTACCCATCAGCTAAGGATAAAGTGTAACCCTCGGAGCCGCTAGTGACATTTAGTAAGCTTCGCTGGCTCAGGCTGATCTCGCCGGGGCGCGGCTGACGCCCGCCCACCAACCCGGCCAACGTCAGGCCGAAGATAACCTCAATTAGACCTCCACCGGCCAACTGGTTCGGTGCTGGGCCCGATTGCGCTGAACGACGCGATGGGCCAGCGCGTGCCGCGCGGAGGTATATTCGCTCAGCGTCGTCTCGGCTCATAACATGATTTATCTGTAGCCGCCACATAATGGCCTCTTCTGTTTCACCCTGCTTCAGGAGTTGCCTTACGTGCTTGACGAGCTTGGCTTCCGAACCTCTTTGCACCTTTTAATCACCTCCGCAATGAGGGTAAAGCAGGGGGCAGCCGCCCGCGCGTCAGTCCCGCAATACTATACAGGCCTGACAGCCCCGTCCGCACCAGGACGTTGACGAAGATGGCGTCGGCCCCCGCCTCCCATTTGCACGCGGTTGTTGCATGATGTAACATCTCCATTATGACTGGCAACGCCCTTCGGCGCTGGCGGAAAGGACACGGCTTATCGCTTCGCGCCGCTGCCGATCTGCTCGGTGTGTCGTACGCGTCGCTCTCCCGATACGAGACCGGTGTCTACGCTGTCCCGCTCGTGGTCGCGAATGCTGTCGCGCATGCGGACGATGTCTTGATGGAAACTGCGAGCAGGCCACCGCTGAGAAGGCCCGGTGAGGCGCTGTTCGTTCGTTGGATTGAAAAGGACGAGGCCTGGATCGACGCGGAGATGCAGAAGCTCTATCTCGAGCAGCCGGGCGCGCCTCGGCTAGACGCGCTCGAGTCAGTCATACACGACGGCGTCGAAGGCCACCTAGGAGATGAGAATCCTCATCGGCTCAGGGCGTTTATTCGCGCAGCGCTTCAGACTGCACTGCGAGGAGGTGTCTTAGACCAACACTAGTAAACGGCGACGAAAACGCGAACCGCCCCACGTTGGTCACGTCGCAGGCGGCTCGCTAAGGGGAGAACCCCACATGTCGATGGGGGCTTCGCGTTTAGTCTACGACGCGCAAGCGCCGAAACGCAAGAGGAGGTAACACGCATGACGAAGCAACAGACGAAACAAGAGCAACCGGAGCGCGTGGCGATCTACTGTCGTGTCTCCACCGATGCACAGGAGGAGCGGCAGACGATCCAGAGTCAGATCAAAGACTGCCGCGAACACTGCGAACGCAAGGGGTACGAGATCGCCGACGAGTTCTTAGACGACGGCGTAACCGGCGCGTCACCATTCGAGGATCGGCCCGAAGGCGGGCGGCTGCTCTCGATGCTCGACGCAGACAAGCCGTTTACGCGCACCATCGTCTACTGTGTGGATCGACTCGCGCGCGACAACGTGGAGGGGCAGACCGCCTACAAGCGCCTCCGGCGCATGGGTGCGCCGGTTGAGTTCGTGCGCGAGTCGTTCGACGGCACGCCGTCCGGCAAGTTTCAGTTCGACGTGTTTATTGCGGTGGCGGAGTACGAGCGCGCCATGATCCGCGAGCGCACCATGAAGGGCCGCGCGCGGCGTGTGGATAATGGTCGGTACACATGCTCAATCGCGCCTTACGGCTACACCTACGAGGACGGCGCGTTGACCATCGACCCGATACAGGCGGGTGTGGTGCGCGAGATGTTCGGGTGGTGTGTTGGCGGCGCAGGACTCAAGGAGATTGCGCAGCGCCTCAACGATCAGGACGTGCCGCCACCGTCGCCCGCGCATCCGAAACGCCAATCGCAGCACGGCTGGCACTTCTCGACCGTGTACAAGATGCTCCGGCATCCGCGCTACATGGGCGAAGGCTCGTACACCAACAACAAGCCGAAGAACGGCCAGACGACCGACGGCCAACCGAGCCGCCGGATCACCGTGGCTTGTCCCGCTATCGTATCCGCCAAGACGTTCAGCGCGGCGCAGCGGGGTTTGTCGCGTCGCCGGAACCAGAGTCCTCGCAACGCACGCCACTTCTATCTGCTACAACAGTTGATTTACTGCCGCCACTGTGGGAGCCGCTACCTGTCGCGCACGACGATCCGAGGCAAGACCAACTACACGTGCGCGTATCGGCATCGCTACGGCTCGAAGGTCGGGCATGAGGGCGTCCGGTACTCCTACGCTGCGTCGGTGCTCGATCCGGCGGTAAAGAACACGGTGCGCGATCTGTACTTCAAGCCGGAGACGATGCTGGCCGGATTGGAGTTGGACGTGCAGGATGCACGACAGCGAATCGAGGGCGCGACGGATAAAGCGGCGTTCCTCGATAACCAGCTACGGGCGCTCCAGGGCGAAGAGAAGGCGACGCTCCGGCAGGCCCGCAAGGGCATCATTACAGACCGACAGCTCAAAGATGCGCTGGATGAAGTCGCCGCCGAACGCGCGGCACTGCAACCGCAGATCACCGAGGCCCGCAAGGCCGTAGACGACAAGGCCGTGCTGCTGGAAGCGCTCGACT
>JBAROU010000153.1:0-13148 GCA_049642385.1 Dehalococcoidia bacterium
GCCCGGCGTGTCGAGCACCTCGTATTCCGGCAGGCCGCGGTTCGCGATCATCAGCCCACCCTGGCCGTCGTTCACGTCCACGAACGTCTTTTGTGGGTGATAGCCGACCGGCTGCTCCTGCCACGTCTCGTCCGCGTCCGGCACCGCGATCGGGCGCGTCACCACGCCGAAGTGCTGCTCCGCGTGCGAGACGTCGGTGCGCACGCCTGAGGGGAAGTGCGCGCGCAGGCGGTGGTCCTCGGCGCGGTTGTCGATCTCCGTGTGGATGTCGATGCGTGGCACTCCCGCGTAGAGGTGAACCAGCACGCGCACCGGGCAGCTCACCGCTCGACCGCTGCGTCGTTTGCGATCGGCGGTGAGGCCGGCGGGCAGCCGGTACGTCATCGTGATCTCGAGCGTGCTGCGCGCGGGGCCGTTCTCGAGCACGCGTACGTTGGGCGGGCTGGCGGGCGCGTCGACGAACGCGTCCGGCTCGGGCTGGCAGTAGTTGTACTCGTCGCCACGGTCGCCGCCGTCCACGAGACGATTGAGCCCGGTGTACCCCACGCCGACCCCCATGATCTCGACGCTGAGCGTGGCATCTTGCGGATCGACGTCGACCACGAAGATGTCGTTCTCGATGCGTGGCGCCGGCGCGCGAGCCTGCCCTGCTTGCGCGCCGTACTCGACGTCAAACGCGCGGTAGCCGAAACCCGGTACGTCTCCCGCGACGAAGCCGATGGTGACGCGGCCGGGGCGCGGATCTGCGCTCGCGATCACCTGACAGGGCGAGTTTCGTCCGTGGTCGTCGATGAGCGCGATGGGCTCCGCACCGCGCTTGCTGGGCACGACTGCCTTCGCGAAGTCGCTGCGCTGACCCGGCAGCGGGTTGAAGACATACACGCGCTCGGCCGGGCCCTGCGCGCCGATGCGGCGCATCGCCTCATAGGTGAGATCATCGCCGACTTGCTCGCACTGGTCGAAGCGCGGGCGCATCTCATCGTGCGTCTGGTCGACGCTGCAGCCGCAGATCGAGTCGTGTGGTTGGTTCTCCAGCAGCAGGCGCCACGCGCGATCGAGCAGCCCTGCCTCGGAGACGGGGTCGTCCGGCTGGGGGCTGTCCGGGCCCTGTGCGCGCGGCGGCTCCTGCCACGCCTCGCCGATGCGCGCGCGCAGCATGTCCGTCCAGACGGTGAGCGGCTCGGCCCAGCGGGTGAGCATCTGCTCGCAGTCGAACGTGCGCTGCTTGATCCACATGCGCGCCGACAGCACGCCGGGCAGGATGTTCGCGAACTGGCCGCAGCGCAGCTCGCCCCGCTTGCGTGGCAGCGTGGCGCGGTCGATCTGCGCTTCGATCTCGTCGAAGAGGTGTGGCAGACTGCCGTGTACGATCTCCGCGTCGGCCAGGCGCCCGTTCGCGTAGCGAATGAGCGACGACAGCTCACGCTTCGGCGCGACGTGGTCGGAGCCCCACATGAGTAGGACGTTGCGCGTCTGCGCGCGCGGCTGGAGCAGCGCGCGCATCTCGTCCACCTTCGCGATGAACGCTTCTTCGTCGGTGGGGAACGGCGCCGCGATGCCGTAACCGCCGGCCATGTGCACGGCGAGCACCTCGCTGCCGTCCGGGGACTCCCAGACGAGATCGCTCGTCGTGAGCGTCGCGTCGGCGCCGCGCCAGAACACGCAGCGCTCGATGCCGAAGCCGCGCAGCAGCGCCGGCATGTGCGCGATCTGTCCGAACGGGTCGGGGATGTAGCCGACCTTCATTGGCTCGCCGAACTGCGCCGCGACCTGATGCCCGCGCAGCAGGTTGCGCACCAGCGCCTCGCCGGAGGGGAGCGACTCGTCCGGAATCACGTACCACGGCCCGGCGGACAGCCGGCCTTCGCGCACGAAGCGCGCGATCGTCTCGCGCCGGTCGGGGCGCACCTCCAGGTAGTCCTCGAGCAGGATCGTATGCCCGTCGAGCAAGAAGTGCCGGTAGTCGGGATCGCGCTCCAGGATGTCCAGCAGCAGGTCGAAGAAGCCGACGAGCTTCGTGCGGTAGCGCTGGTAAGGGAAGTACCACTCGCGGTCCCAGTGCGTGTGCGGCACCAGGATCAGTCGCCAGCGATCAGGAGCGTCGGCGGTCATGGCCGTACTACTTTAGCGCACCACCCGCACGTACAGCGGGTTCGTGAGGGCGTGGATCACCTCGCCGCGCTCCGGCCGGCCGCGGAAGCCCGCCGCCTCCACGCGCACATAGCCCGGCGCGTCGAGCGGCGCTTCGAACTCCACGGTCGTGTCTTCCTTGTCCGCGACGAACTCCTGCCACAGCTCGCTGTCGCGCACGAAGCGTAGCTTCTTCTCGGACGGCCCACGATAGCGCACGGAGTAGCGCACCGGCGTTCCCTCGGGCGCCTCGATCGTGTCGCCCATCTGGTACGTCTCGCCGCCGCAGGACGCGGTCAGCTCCAGGTACGGGCCGGTCGTGTCCTCCGAGACGAACACGTGGCCCTTGCGCACCGCGTCCAGCACGCCGGCTTCGTCGAGCGCGCCTTGCACGTACGTCCACGTGCACGGGTTGCCGACGGTCCACGGCTGCTGCGTGACCGCCGGCGGGATCGAATGGCAGTCGCTGCCGCCGACCGCGACGACTTGCTCACCGTTGCGCAAACGCTCCTCCCAGAACTCCAGCGACTCCTCGTTGTGCCAGCGCCACGCGCCCTGCCACGCCTCGACGACGCGAAAACCCTTCGTCTGGTCGAACGTCCACGGGTAGCCCGCCGATGGCTTCGGGTGGTTGGGGGAGAAGAGCCCGCCGCGCTCGTGCACCCACTCCAGCACCTGTTGCGCGGACGCGTCGTCCCTGAATCGAAAGTCCACCCAGCCGTCGAGGCCCCAGACGTTGGCGTGCCCCCAAAACGTCGTCACCTCCTCGCCCGGCAGAAGCAGTAAGCCGTCGCGCTCGGGACGCTGTGCGATCTCCTCGAAGTGAGAGATCGTGTTGTGGTCCGTGATCGCCAGGAAGTCGAGGCCTACGCGCTTCGCCTCGACGACGTACTCATCAATCGTGTTGTAACCGTCGCTGTGCACAGTGTGCGAATGGAAGTCGCCGCGATACCAGCGCCCGGGGCCGCTGCGCCGCGTCGCCGTGCGCGGTGCCGGCATCGTCTCGGGCGTCGCCGGGTCGTCCGCATCGAGGTCAACGTCGATGTTGATGCGCACGCTGTAGCGCATCTGCTCGCGACGAAGCAGCGGGCAGCCGAGCAGCAGGTTCCATTCGCCGGTCGGTAACGGGCCGCGCACGTAGCCCGGCGTCGCCTCGCTCGGCGAGATGAAGAACTGGCTGCGTGAACTGCCGCTCCAGCCACGGAAGCCCCCCTCCAGGAACGCCGCTCCGCGCGCGTCGAACACGCCGATATCGACGATGTCCTGCTGGCTCTCGCGGCCCGGCTGCGCCGGTGCCGTTGGCGCCTCGAAATGGTAGGAGACCTCCAGCCGCTGGGCGCCCGATGGCATCTCGAAGGGGACGTAGCGGAAGGGGAGTCCTTCGTCGCCGCGCGAAAACAGGCCGTCGAACGAGAGCTTCTGGCGCATCGCTAGCGGATCACGCCCTTCTCACGCAGCGCGGCGATCTCGTCCGCACCGTAACCGAGCGACGAAAGGATCTCCTCATTGTGCTCGCCGAGCGCCGGCGGCGGGCCCTGCACGCGCAGCGGCGTCTCACTCATCTGGAGCGGCGGGCCAACCATGCGGATCGTGCCCACCAGCGGATGTTCCACTTCGGTCTGCAAGTCATTCGCGACGACCTGCGGATCGTCCAGCAGCTCCTGGGTGAACTTGAACGGGCCGGCGGGCACACCCTTTGCGTCGAAGAGCGCCAGCCATTCCTCCGTTGTGCGATCGAGGAAGATCGCCTCGGCCTGTTCGACGAGCTGCTTGGCGTACGCGCGCGACTCCGGCGCTGTCGGATCCCACTCCGCGTTGCCGATGCGCTTGTCCTCGACGCCGATCGCGGCGCACAGCTTGCGTCGCAGCGCCGCGCTGAGCGCCCCAACGACGATGTATGAATCCTTCGTTTTGTAGACGCGGTAGTGGATGTTGCCCACGGCTCGAACGGGCGCGTTCGTGAGCAGATAGCGGCGCAGCCCTTCGTAGTCCTCGCCCGTCGCGCGCGCCTCAGCCAGCCGGTCGAGGAAGCGATTCCGCAGCTCCCGATCGACGGACTCCACGACCTGGAACGCGGTGTTCTGCACCGCCAACGCGGTGCCCAATAGCGTCGTATCGATCTTCTGACCCTTGCCCGTTCGCTCACGCGCGAAGAGTGCGGCGCACGTCGACCAGGCCATCATGATGCCGGTCGAAAAGTCGACCATAGCCTGCGCGGGGATCGGGATGCCTTCCTGTGTCTTGCCCTCGGCGGCCATCCAGCCGGTCAGCCCCTGCACGATCACGTCGTACCCTGGCCGGTGCGACTGCGGGCCCTTGCGGCCGAAGGCAGTGTTGTCGCAGTAGATGATGCGCGGGTTCAGCGCACCGATGGATTCGTAGTCGAAGCCCAGGTTCGTCGAGACGTCCGGCCGGTAGTTCACGATGACGACGTCCATGTCGGGCACCAGCTTGCGCACGACCTCTTTGCCCTCCGGCGTTGTCAGGTTCAGTGTCAGGCTGCGCTTGCCGCGGTTGAGCGCGATGTAGGTGCGGCTCTCGGTCGGGACGAACTGCGCGAAGAGGCGCCACGGCTCTCCTTCGACGGGCTCGACCTTAATGATGTCCGCGCCCATGTCGGAGAGGAGCATGCCGGCGAAGGGCGCGGCGATGATCTCGGAGAACTCCAGGATGCGGATGCCCTCGAGCGGGCCGGCCATCGGTCGCCTCCTCGCCGCGACGTTCACGTGCGCGTCAGGTGTTGGCTAGTATACAGAACCGGCGGGTGCGCGAAGATCGCTCACTCCGCCGCCGGGCGCAGGAACTCCTCAGCCGCCCAGCCGAGTCCATCGAGTCGCCACCAGGTACGGCCGTCCGCCTCTCGCGGCCCTTCGACCACGTTGCTCTTCGTGCCGTCTATCTGGCAGCTTGCGACGTCGGCGTCCGTGCCGGGCGCGGTCCGGAAGTTAAGGCAGTTGCCCGCGCCGTAGACGACTCCCCCGGCGCCGACGGCGACGGTGGCGCCGAGCTCGCCGAACGCGACAAAGGTCAGCGACCACGAATCACCTTCTCTCGTGATCACGGTTTCGCCGAGGAACTCGCTAAACGGTGGCCCGATCAGGAACGTGACCAGGTCGGCGCTCCGGTACAACTCTTTCGAGCAGATGCCCTTCGGCGGGCCGCCCTGCGGGATCTCCTGCGGGCAATCGCCGATGTGGTCTGCCTGGAACTGTTCCGCGATGAACTCATCGAGAGCCGCGTCCGGACGGGACGCGGCGCCGGTCGCTGGCGTGCGGTCTGGCGTCGGGCCCGCCGATGTCGGTGCGGCAGGGGCTGTTGGCGTGGTGTTCGTTTGTGGCTTGCTGCCGTCGTTGCTGTCGTCCCCGCCCACCGTGAACACGATGACGAGCACGATGACGACCGCGATGATCGCGCCCGCGCCGAATGCAATCGCTGCGATGATCAGGGGACGTGGTTGCGTCGGATTCATTCCGGCTGTCCTTTCGCCGTCATTCCTTGACTAGGCGCTGCAGCAGCTTGCGCAAACGCGGGGCCTGCTTCAGCGCTGCCCGCAGACCGTCGAGCTCGTCTTCGCCGATCAGGAGCGGTGTGCGCTGGAAACGGCCCTGCAGGTTGTAGAACGCGAAGCGGATCGACCACGCGGCCTCGTGGTCGCCGTCATCGTACTCAAGCAGCTGGATCGACGACTCGTGGTGCTGGCCGCTGTACGCCGCCTCTTCGCTGATCTCGCCTTCACCCCAGGGATAAGTGAACCTTCGGTGTAGACGACTTCCTGCCATGTGCTGCTCCTTGCTCGTTCGTCTCGCCGACGCGCCGGCTAGCCGCTGGCCTTCGAGGCCTCTTCGAGCGCGCGACCGAGGCGCATGATCGCCTCGGGGATCTCGCGTTCGGCAACGTGGCTGAAGGCGAGCCGGAGCGTGTGCTGCCCGCCCTGCCCGTGGTGGAACACCCGTCCGCCCACATACGCAACGCCCTGCGTGCGGGCTGCGTCCGCCAGGACGGCCGGGTCGACGGACTCCGCCAGCGTCAACCAGAGGAAAAAGCCGCCCTTCGGTCGCGACCAGGTGACCAGGCTGCTGCATCGCTCCTGCAGCGCGTTGTCCAGGGCGTTCAGCTTGCTCCGGTAGACGCCCAGCATCTTGTTCACGTGACGGTCGAAGTGGCCCTCGTTCGCGAATTCCAGGAGCGTTCGCTGGAGCCAGGGACTCAAGCCCAGGTCGTAGCGCGTGCTGAGCATCGCGTTGATGATCGCCGGGTCGGCAAGCACCCAACCGATGCGTAGGCCCGTCGCGATCGTCTTGCTGAACGTGCCGAGGTAGACAACGCCCTTGCCCTCTGCGATCGAGAACAGCGTCGGCACGCGCTCGCCTTCGAGTCGGATGTCGCCGTACGCGTCGTCTTCCATGATCAGGATGCCGTGGCGCTGGCAGATGTCTACCACACGATGCCGCCGCTCGAGCGTGAGCATAGAGCCGGTCGGGTTCTGGTAGCTGGCAATGATGTAGATCACCTTGATGCGCCGGCCCTCGCGCTCCAGGCGTTCGATCGTTTCCTCTAACGCCTCCGGAATCAAGCCGTCTTCGTCCACCGGCACGCCGACGCACTCGCCCATGCAGTGCGTGATGGTGCCGGCGCCGGATGGGAAGGTGGGCAGCTCCGCGAGGCCAACGTCGCCCTCGTCCAGGAACGTCTCGGCGACGTTGAACAGCCCGCTCGAGATGCCGTTCGTGATCATGAAGTTGTCCGCCGTGAGAGAGAGGCCGTCGCGGCGGTTCGCCTCCGCCGCCAGCCACTCGCACAAACCTTCGTAGCCCTTCTGGCCGCCGTATCGCAGCGCCTCCGGTCCTTCGCGCCGCAGCACACGGTTCGAGCACTCGATCAGTTCTTCGATAGGGAGTGTGTCGGGATCGGGGATACCGCCGGTGAGCGAGATGGGCGGTACGGGGGGCGCCTCTTGCCGTCCCGCCACCCAGTATGCGCCGAGACCCTTGCCCACGCGTCGCGCCAGGCTCTTCTCGAGCTGTTCCGCCTCCCAATTGCCGGAGAGGGGATTCATGGTGGTGGCATGATAGGACAAACGCGGCGGATTGTCGACATCGCGGCCGCTGTCGGCCCAACCGCTACTGCTTCACTAACCCGATGCGGTTGCCCTCAGGGTCCTCCATCTGCGCAATCGTCGGGCGGTTCGGGACGTCCATCGGCTGAAGGATGGCTTTGCCGCCCATGCTTACCGCCTTGCGCAGCGTCTCGTTCAGGTCCAGCACCTGCACGTAGATCAGGACACGCGCCGCGTCTGACCCGACGATACCGCCACTCACGCCCTCCACCGGCCCACCGATGCCCGGCGCAACGAAACCGTAGTTCATCGGGTTGTTCGCGTCGATCTTCCAGCCGAACAGCTCGGCGTAGAACTCCTGGAGCCGCTTCGCGTCCTTGCCCTGTATCTCGAAATGGACGACGGGTCGGGTCATGTCTGGCCTCCTTTACGAGCCACAGATGGAGACAGATTGGCACTGCTTGCTGTTCGCTCTCTGCGCCGACAGCTTGGCCTGTTGCTGTTGCGAGTGCAACCCCACCCTTACCCCAGGTCCAGGGTCGCTCCGTACTGAGTTCGACTCGCCCCCCTACCTCGCGAGGGAGAGGGGTCGGGGGTGAGGGAGCAGTGACCACGAACCGCTGTCGCTGACCATGCCGCCGACTTCGGTCGGGTAGAACGAACCGACCGCCAGCGAGCAACTCACACGGTCGGCTGGAAGGCAGCCAACGGATGCTCATCCGTGTTCCATCTGTGATAATCTGTGGCCGAGCCAGGCGAGAAAGGACGCGCTATGCCCGAGATCACCCATCGCACGATCAAGACCAACGGCATTAACATGCACATCGCTGAGGCCGGCGAAGGCCCGCTCGTGCTGCTCCTCCACGGCTTCCCCGAGTCGTGGTACTCGTGGCGGCACCAGCTTCCCGCGCTGGCCGCAGCGGGTTACCACGCCATCGCGCCGGACGTGCGCGGCTACGGCGGCAGCGACAAGCCGGAGGCGATCGACGCGTATACGATGCAGAACCATGTCGCCGACGCAATGGGCGTGCTCGACGCCTGCGGTGAGCAGACAGCGGTGGTTGTCGGTCACGACTGGGGCGCGCCGATGGCCTGGCACTGCGCGCTGCTCCAGCCCGGTCGCGTGCGTGGCGTCGTCGGCATGAGCGTGCCCTACTCGCCCCGCGCGCCGATGCCGCCCACGCAACTCTTAAAGCAGATCTTCGCGGACAACTTCTTCTATATTCTCTACTTCCAGGAGCCGGGCGTCGCCGAGGCGGAGTGGGAAGCGGATGTGCGCCGGTCGCTGCGGCTGTTCATGTACGGCGCTTCGGGTGATGCGCCCAAAGGCTCAGCAGCGCCGCCGAAGAAGAACGATGCGAAGCTCTTCGATGGCATGCCGGAGCCGGAGAAGCTGCCCGATTGGCTCAGCGAAGCGGACCTTACCTTCTATACGAAGGAGTTCGAGCAGTCAGGCTTCCGCGGCCCGCTCAACCGCTATCGCAACATGGACCGCGACTGGGAGGCGATGCCGGAGCTCGCCGGCGCGAAGATCCAGCAGCCGGCCCTCTTCATCGCAGGCGAGCGCGACCCGGTGATCGGGTTCGCCAACCCTGCTGGCATGAAGGAGCACGTCCCCAGCCTGAAGGACATCGTGATGATCCCGGGCTGTGGCCACTGGACACAGCAGGAGAACCCCAAAGAGGTGAACGACGCGCTCATCTCCTTCCTCAAGGGTCTGTAGTGGCGATCGACGTTGCCGGTTACCGGCGCATCATAGGGCACTTCGCCACGGGCGTCACCGTCGTGACCACGGCGGTCGATGGCTGGCTGCACGGGATGACGGCGAACGCGTTCGCCTCGCTCTCCCTCGAGCCGATCCAGGTGCTCGTCTGCGTCGACAAGACGACGCACGCCCACCAGGAATTCGAGAAGGCGAGCCACTTTGGCGTGAACATCCTCGCCGAGGACCAGGAAGACCTCTCGAATCTGTTCGCCAGCAAGGCCCCGCCGGAGCAGGGCTCGCTGCGCGGCATGACGTATCACTTCGGGCCGAACGGCACGCCGATCTTCGAAGGAGCGCTCGCTTACCTCGAGTGCGCTGTCGGCGACCGGCTGGCCGGCGGCGACCACACGATCTTTCTGGGCGAGGTTCTTGACGGTGATATCCTGCGCGAGGCGGCGCCACTGCTCTTCTACCAGGGCCGCTACCGGCAGATGGAAGGCTAGCTCGTCTGGGTGACGGTCTTCGCGCCGGTGGGCGGCGCGGGCGCTGTCGCTACGTTCCCCTCAGCCGACCCAAGGAACGAAAGAAGCGCGCGGTTGCAGTAAGCGACCTGCTCCTCCAGCGGCAGGTGTCCCGCGCTCGGCACGGCGTCCAGGCGGGCGTTCGGGAGCGCGCGCGCCAGCTCTTCGCCAGACGCGATGGGCAGCCAGCGGTCGTGCTCGCCCCACAGAATCAGCGTTGGCGCGTGGATCGTGGTCAGGTCGAGCGGCTCGTCGCGGCCGCGGTGTGCCGCGAGCAGGCTCAGGGCGCGCGCGTGGCCTTTCATGCGCGACGTGTAGAAGAACGCTTCGATCAGCTCCGGTGTGAAGTGCGCGGGGTCGTGTACCAGGGTCAGCGCAACGCGGCGGCGGAAGCCCTTTCGATGCAGCGTGAGCATCGCGATCACGGGCGACAGCGGCCTCGCGAGCCAGGCCGTGCGCAGCCCGCGGCGGACATCCCGGTCCGTCGCGCTGTCGACAAGGATGAGACGTTCGACGCGCTGCGGGAAGCGCGACGCCAAGCGCATCGCGATCGCGCCGCCCAGCGAATGGCCGACCACCGCTGCGCGTTCGATGCCCAGCGCGGCCATCGCGTGTGCGACCAGCTCCGCGTGGGCGGTGAGCGAGTAATCGCTCTTGGCGGGCCGCGCGGAGTAGCCGCAGCCCTTCAGGTCAAACGCTACGACGCGAAAGCTCCGTGCCAGCTCAGGAATCGTGTAGCGAAAGCCGAACGTGGAGCCGTTCAGTCCGTGAATCAGCACCACCGGCTCGCCCCGGCCCGCCTCGACGTAGTGGAGGCGTACGCCGGCCACGTCGATGAACAACCCAGGTGCGCCGGCGGTTTCGGGGCCTAGATCCTCGAACCGGCGGACGGCGAATGGGGCGTACAGCTTCAGGGAAGCGAACGCGCCACCAACGAGGGCGGCGAACTGCAGCGCGCGCTGCTTGAATGCCATCGCTTGTACTATACCGCGAGCGCTACTGGACCTGGCCGGGACGGTCTCCTAGCGTGACGTTGGCCTTCTTCTCGTTGCCGTCTCGGTAGAAGTGGATCGTCGCCTTGTCGCCCGCGCTGTACGCCCGCAGCGCCTCGAGCAGGTCTCCGCTGTTCTTGATGTCGTGGCTGTCTAGGCCCACGATGACGTCGTTCGACTGGAGGCCGCTGTCGGCGGCCGGGGTGTTGACCTCCACGCTCACCACGCGGACTCCCTGGCTTGTCGGCAGGTTGAGAGCCTGCGCGAGGTTGGCTGTGACGTCCTCCAGCGTAATGCCGAGGAACGCTCGCTGCACCTGGCCGGTCTGGATCAACTCCTGAAGGATGGGCTTGATCAGGTCGATCGAGATCGCGAACCCGATGTTCTGGGTGTTCGGGATGATCGCCGTGTTGATCCCGATGACTCTACCCTGCTGGTCGACGAGGGGGCCGCCGCTGTTGCCCGGATTGATGCTCGCGTCTGTCTGGATGGCGTCCGGGATTGAGACGCCGACCTCCGTCTCCTGAATCGTACGGTTCTTCGCGCTAACGACTCCCTGTGTGACCGATGGGTCTCCTTCCAACCCGAGCGCGTAGCCCATCGCTACCACCTCGGCGCCCACCGGTAGATTTTCAGCGCTGCCAAGCGTGGCCGGGGTCAGTCGGGACGCGTTGATCTTGAGGACAGCAATGTCGGTCTGAGGATCGGTGCCCACGACGGTTGCTGACAGCGCACGGCTGTCGCTGAGGGTGACGGTGATCTGGGTGGCGAGGCTGCCGCTCGGGTCGCCGCCCGCGCGGACGACGTGGTTGTTCGTCAGGACGTGGCCATCGGCGTCGATGATGATGCCTGTGCCGATGCCCTGCGTAGGAACGACCTCACCGAAGAAGCCGGTCTCCGCGCTCTCGGTTGCCACCTGGACGACCGCGGGCCGGAGCAGTCGCGCGATGTCCACCGTGGACAGCGCGTCGCCTGACGTCAGCTCCTGCGTAGCGGTCGCACGCTGCTCGTCCCCACCATTGCTGGCGACAGGGGTGGAGGCTGTTGGCGACGGTGAGCTGTCATCGCCGCCGTTGCAGGCAAGGAAGGCGGAGGCTGCAAACGTTGCGGTGAGGACGAGCAGGGCGACCTGGGTAAGATGCTTCATGTGCGTCGATCGCTTCACATGTGCTAAGCGAACCATGTGCTTTGAGGATACTGCAGGACCGCCCGTCAAACGTTTCGGAACTGTAACATTTTCTACCGAAGCAGGTGGATCGTTGGGATGCGGGTCTGATCCCACTCTTCGAACCGCTCCAGCCCCAGCGCCGCCAGCTCATCACGCGCTCGCCGTGCCTCCGAAACGAGCCGGGCGATATCGATTCCAAGGAAGTCCGCGGGCGCGCCGGAGAGCTTGTCGAGCGCGGCGTCCAGCAATCCAATAGTGCCGGGATACTCGTGCCGCATCAGATGAACGAACCCGGCGGCGAGCTGGATGATCCCCTGAAGGAACGTCCGGGCCGGCGGCGGGCTGGGGTACCAGATGTCCTCCAGGGTTTCATGCGCCTGGAAGTAGTAGCCAGCGTTGAACTGCGCCACCCCGTCGAGGAGGATCTGGCGATGCCCCTCCAGCTCCTCGTCGGTGAGCAGGGGCTGGTTTCGCGACCGGGCTTCATTCGCCAAAAACGCATTCCTCCGATCCCCTCCATAGCCTACCAGCCCGGCGATGCCCGGTTCCTTGCTCGCCGCCTCGGCTGCCTGTACTATCTGCCTGCTTCCCGCGTTTATTGGCTTGAAGGAGAAGGCCATCAAGCCCGCCGTTGTCATTCTCGTCGTCTTCGCGGCGCTTCTTGCCTACGCGACTTCGCACGCGGCATCGCCCGGTCCCGTGGCGGATATTGCCGCCCTGGCCCCGGTGACGCCGACGAACACAGTCGAAGTCCCGCCGACGAGGATGCCGGAGGCGACGCCCACCCATACTGCCGAAGTGACGCCCACCCGGACGCCGTCGACGACGACTAAAGAACGAGTCGATCCGACATTCGCGCCGACGCCGACGGATACGCCGACTCCTGCTCCGCTGCCCTACGTCTCGCAGGTGGCGGCGACCGTGCAGACGCCCGCTCCGCGCGGTCCCGCGCCGACTTCGACCCAGATCCTCCCCGCGCATGGCACCAGGCTCCTCATTCCCCAAGGAACGACGGTCATCTGGGGCGGCTGCGCCTCAGACGGGAAGTGCTACCCGTACAACTTCTACTGGGCTCCCACGCATGAAGTGGTGATGCAGCGCGGCGAGGGCCAGGATAAGGTGGAACATGAGCTGTGCCACGCCCACCAACATTGGACGATCAACGGCGGCGCTTCGCTCGACCCGTCAGACTACGACCTCGAATCGTGGTACGGCACTCGCGAAGGCCGGAGCTTCGTGGCGATGGCGCGCGGGCTGGACTGGCCCTGGTCCCAAAGCGCCATGAACAGGATCGAGGACTTCGCCTGGACGTGCGCCTATTGGTATCTCGACTCGGGACGTCTGAGCAGCATCAGTCCTACACGTTACCGCTGGGCGCAGCAGCACCTGCCCTAGGCCCGGCTAGTCCTCTGCATCGAGACGCAGATCGATGAACGCTGTGTTCGTCAGCACGACATCGTGGTCGTGCGGCGCGACGAGCACCCCGTGCGCGCGCTCTTCTTGCTGGAGCACCGCCTGAAGTTGGTAGAAGCGCTCGACCACCGATGGGTCGTCCGCCTCGTACACGGTCACAAGC
>JBAROU010000165.1:0-9441 GCA_049642385.1 Dehalococcoidia bacterium
ATTCAGCTACGAGCAACTAAATGGGTTACTTGACCGCGCCCGCGTGCGCGACTTCATAGCTGACCTAGAAGCTCCAAACGACTTGACCGAGAATGAACGTTTCGCGTGGGATTCGATGATGCGTTCGGTTGGTGAAACGCCGTAGTTATTCACCACCAGGGCGACTAGCCACAGCCCCCACCCGACCCAACCAGCGCTCCACCTCGCGATCGTTGTGGAGCTGGATGATGTGGGCCGAGTGGTCAATCTCGGCGAAGTTGCGCAGGGCGTTGCGCTGGTGGGCGCGCCAGTGGGTGATGCCCCAGAGCAGGATCGAGTCGCGGCTTGCGAACGAGAGGCGGAACGATTCTCGGTTCGTGTTCCAGAGCTCTTGCTTTCGCGAGGCGCGGGTAACCGTGCGCCAGAGAAGGCGCCAGTAAGTGGGCAGGAACCGCGGTCGGAGCCAGACGACGGTGTCGGCGAGCGGCAGAAGGACCGGCTTTACCGCGCGGTAGTTGCCATCGACGACCCAGCCGTCGGGGCAGCGCGCGAGAGCATCGCGCACCTTGGCACGGAACTCGTCGTCGGGCGTGGGTTGCCAGCCCGGCTGGTGGAAGATCGCGTCGAGCTCAATCACGGGCAGGCCAAGCAGCGCGCCGAGCCTGCGCGAGAACGTCGTCTTGCCCGAGCCCGAAGGCCCGTAGACGCAGATGCGCCGTCCGTCCGTGCCGGCGCTGGGTCGAGGTGACGTCGAACTCATCGGGGTACGACGCATAGTATACAATCCTCGGTGTCATGCCCAGCTACGCCGTTGGCATCGATATGATCGAGATACCGCGCGTGCGCGGGGTGCTGGAGCGCCACGACGAGCGATTTTTGCGTCGCGTGTTCACGCCGGAGGAGGTGGCGTTCTGCCGCGGACGCGTGCAGGAGCTGGCGGCGCGTTTCGCGGCGAAGGAGGCGGTGATGAAGGCGCTGGGCACCGGCGCGCGAGGCGTCGGCTGGCGCGATATCGAAGTGCTGCCGAACCGGCGCGGCAAGCCGCTGGTCTACCTGTACGGACGCGCGCGCGCACGAGCAGAGCGCATCGGCCTGCGCGCGCTGGACGTGAGCCTGACGCACGAACGCAACTTTGCAGTCGCGGCGGTCGTCGGCGTGCGCGAGATCGACGGCGAGGACCCGCAAACGAGTCGCGCGCGACTCGTACAGCGGCTGAAGGAACGCGGGCTGCTGTGAAGCTCGTGACCGCCGCCGAGATGCAAGAGCTCGAACGGCACGCGGAGACCGCGGGTCGGCCGCCGTCCGTGCTGATGGAGGACGCCGGACTGGGCGTGGCGCAGGAAGTGTGGATCAACCTCGGCGCGGCGCCGGACTGCAAGGTTGTGCTGCTGATCGGGCCGGGCAACAACGGCGGCGACGGACTGGTCGCGGCGCGCCATCTGCACGACTTCGGCGCGCAGGTGATCGTCCTGCTGCTCGCTGAGCGCGGCGAGGACGACGCCAACTTGCGCCAACTCATCGAACTAGAAGTGCCCGTGCACCTACTGCGCGACGGCGACCTCCGAACGCTGGACGAAGCGCTCGCTGGCGCGGAGGCCGTGGTGGACGCGGTGCTCGGCACAGGAAGCGCGCGGGCACTCGATGGAGTGTTCGCAGACGTGCTTGACCGCGTGAACGCAGCGCGATCGAGCAGCAGCTCGACGCTCAAAGTTTTCGCCGTGGACTTGCCGACCGGCGTGGACTGCGACACGGGCGCGGTCGACTCGCACGCGCTGCGCGCCGACGAAACGATCGCGCTCGGCTGCTCGAAGGTGGGACTGCACACGCTGCCGGCCGCAGAGTACGCCGGTAACGTGGAGGTGGTCGAGATCGGCCTGCCGGTGGACGCTGTCGAAGCGCTGCCGACGGAGCTGCTCAACGCGCGTTGGGTGCGCGAGCGACTGCCAGCGCGGCCTGCAGGTGCGAACAAGGGAACGTTCGGGCGGGTGCTGATCGTCGCGGGATCGAAGCTCTACGTCGGTGCGGCGCGGCTGGCCGCGCTGGGCGCCCTGCGCGTCGGCGCAGGCCTCGCCACGCTGGCCTGCCCGGCCAGCGTGCAGTCGCTCGCGGCAAACGGCCTGACCGAGGCGACCTACCTCCCCCTACCCGACCACGGTGGGTTCGTCGCTCCGGAGGGAGCGCTCGATGTGGCGCGCGCGTTGCCAAACTACGATGTGCTGCTGCTCGGCCCGGGCCTCGGACAAGGCGCCGCGCAGGAGTCGTTCGTGCGTCAGCTCTTGTGCTCGTTGCAAGAAGGCGGCCCGACAGTCCTGATCGACGCCGATGGCCTGAACAACCTCTCGGAGCTGCCGCGCTGGTGGGAGCGCATCTCCGCACGCTGCATCCTGACGCCCCACCCAGGCGAGCACGCGCGGCTCACACATCGCGGCGTGGGCGAGATCCAAGCCGATCGCTTGTCGTCGGCGCGCGAGGTGGCGCAACGCTGGGGGCAAACGGTCGTGCTGAAGGGAGCGTATACCATCATCGCAGCGCCGGACGGACGGTCGGGAATCAATCCGTACGCGAACCCAGCGCTCGCATCGGCCGGTACGGGTGACGTGCTCGCCGGTGCGATAGCAGGACTGCTCGCGCAGGGCGCAGAGGCATTCGAGGCGGCGTGCTGCGGCGCGTACCTGCATAGCGCAGCGGCGGAGGGACTACGCTCCGATTTCGGCGATGCCGGCATGCTCGCGGGCGACCTGCTCCCCGAGCTACCACGCACGCTACGCGAGCTACGCGCGCTATGACAAACGCAACGGGTGTCACCACACTCATCGATCGCGTACCTCACCTCGATGACAAGGCGATGCAAGAGGCGCGGGAGCGACTCGACCGACTGACGAAGCCGCGCGGAAGCCTCGGCCGGCTGGAGGACCTCGCTGTACTGCTGGCCGGTATCACGGGCCGCGTGCGCCAGCAGCTGGCGAACAAGGCGATCGTCCTGATGGCCGCCGACCATGGCGTCGTCGCGGAGGGCGTCTCCGCATATCCGCAGGCGGTCACGGCGCAGATGGTCACGAACTTCCTGGGAGGCGGTGCGGCGATCAGCGTGCTCGCGCGACAAGCGGGTGCCCGAGTGCTCGTCGTCGACATGGGGGTAGCGGCGGAGCTACCGCGCCATCCTGACCTGGTGTCGCGCAAGATCGCATCGGGTACGGGCAACATGGCGCGCGGGCCAGCGATGACGCGCGCGCAGGCGGAACAAGCGATCTCGAACGGCATCGAGATCGCAGCGCAGGAGATCGCGCGCGGCGCGGACCTGCTCGCCACCGGCGACATGGGTATCGGCAACACAACAGCGAGCAGCGCCGTCACCGCCGCGCTGCTCGGCTGCCGGGTGGACGCCGTCACCGGGCGCGGGGCAGGCCTGGACGACGAAGGCGTGGCGCGTAAGATCGCGACGATTGAGCGCGCGCTGGCGATCAACCAGCCGAAGGCAGGCGACCCCATCGACGTGCTGGCGAAGGTCGGCGGTTTCGAGATCGCTGGGCTCGCGGGGGTGATCTTGCAGAGCGCGGCGGAGCGCGTGCCCGTTATCCTGGACGGCTTCGTATCCGGCGCAGCGGCGCTCGTCGCCTGCCGGCTCTGCCCAACGCTGGGCGACCGGCTCCTTGCCGCGCATCGATCGGTCGAGCCGGGCCACGGCATGATCTTGGAAGCGCTCGCGCTGGAGCCGCTGCTCGACCTCGACCTGCGGCTGGGCGAGGGTACAGGCGCGGCGCTAGCGATGCACTTGGTGGACGACGCGCTCGCCGTGCTAGACGAGATGGCAACGTTCGAGGAGGCGGGGGTTGCGGATCGCCCAGACGCTTGACCGCGTGCTCGCGCCGGTGACGTTGCTCACATCGCTGCCAGTGGCCCGCCGCGTCCGCCCGGGCGGATTGCCCGACGCGAGCTATGGGCTGTTCCCGCTCGTCGGGCTGCTCATCGGGGCGTTGCTGCTCGCGCTCGATTACGTGACGGGGCTAATCCTTCCGAACGAAGCGAGCAGCGCCCTTGTCGTGATGGCGCTCGTCGCGATTACAGGCGCGCTCCATCTCGACGGGCTGGCAGACAGCGCGGACGGCCTCTTCGGTGGGCGTGACCGGGAGCAGCGGCTCGCAATCATGAGCGATTCGCGCAATGGCGCGTTCGGCTTCGTCGCCGTCGCTGCGGTGCTGCTGCTGAAGTGGGCAGCGCTGATGGCGCTCGATGGTTGGCTGCGCGGCGGGGCGTTGCTGCTCGTGCCGGCGCTAGCGCGCTGGGCGGTGCTACCGACGGTCGCGCTGTTCCCCTCCGCTCGAAGCGACGGCATGGCGTTTCAGCTGCAGCGCTCGGCGCGCTGGACGCAGGCGGCCCTCGGATCGGCGATCGCGATCGTCGTAAGCCTCGCCGTCTTTTGGCCGATGGGTGTCGTACTCCTCGTGCCTGCGTTTCTCATTGCCATCGCCGTCGGCGCATACGCGACGAGCCGCATAGGCGGCGTCACGGGCGACATTTTCGGCGCGACAGTGGAGCTTAGCGAAGCGGCCCTGCTCCTCGTCATTGCCACGTCCGTCTCACACGCATGGCTGGCGTAAGGCGCGTCGAGCCGGGGCTGACGTTCGTCACCGGCGGCGCGCGCAGCGGCAAATCAGCGTTCGCCGTCGAGGTGGCGCGAGGCCTGCGGGCGCCGACGCTCTACGTCGCCACGGCGGAAGCGCGCGACGCGGAGATGCGCGCGAAGATACGACGCCACCGAGCCGCCCGGCCCAGGCGCTGGTCGACGTTGGAGGAGCCGATCGAGATCACCAAGCGGCTCGCAGCCATGGTAAAGCCGAAGAGTGTTGTGATCGTCGACTGCCTTACGCTCTGGGCGAGCAATTTGCTCGACCGGCACGTCGCCGATCTCGACGCACCCAAGCCCGCTCAGATCAATCGAGCGCATCAACGAGCGCTCGTAGAGCTGCGCCGACTTTGCGCGTTACCGAAGCGCCTGGGCGTGCGCCTGATCGTGATCAGCAACGAGGTGGGGAGCGGCATCGTGCCGGACAACCCCATCAGCCGAAGTTACCGAGAACTCCTGGGCGAGGCGAATCAGTTCGTGGCGCAGCGGGCGGACCTGGTCGTGCTCATGGTGGCCGGGCTGCCGGTGGAGATAGGGCCAGCGCTGGAGATTTGACGCCCGCCTGGCGCGGAGCTATGCTGGCGTCGGTTAACAACCGAAGAGTGCGTGCATGGGTGCCCGAGGGATGATCCGCGAAGCGGACTCCCAGGGTAAATGCGAAGCCGGTGCGAACCCGGCGCTGTTCCCGCAACTGTGATGCTCGCTTGCAAGCGAGATGAGCCAGGTCGCCAGCCCTTGCGCATGTCACGTGGCCTTCGCGGAAAAGGCGCGGCATTGCGGCAACCGCAGCGTCCAAGCCCTTGCGATGGCAAGGGCTTTTTTTCTTGCCGGAGCGTAGCGTCTTGGTCGGCGATGAGCCAGCAAGTAACGAGTTACAGGGGGTTTGCAGTGCGGCGTTTCGTGCGACAGGTCTTGATGGTGGGAACAATTGTGTTGGCCGTGGGATTCTCGGCAGCCGCGTGCGGCGACGACAATGGCGCCGGCGGCGCGACGCCCGGCGTCACGCCTCCCGCGAACAACACCCCGGCGGCGAGCGCTGGCTTCCCGGTTACCGTCGAGCGCTCAGACGGGCAGGCGCTGACGCTGGAGTCAGCGCCCCAGCGCATGGTCGTGCTCTCGCCGGGGCACGTGGAGTCGCTGTTCGCGATCGGCGCGAGCGACCAGATCATCGCGGTGGACGAGAACGCGAACTATCCGCCGGAGGCGGCGGCGTTGCAGACGAAGCTGAACGGCTTCGAGCCGAGCGTAGAAGCGATCGCGGCGGAGGACCCAGATCTCGTGATCTTATCGTACGACGCGGACGGCATCGTCGGAGCGCTTGATGACCTAAACATTCCCGTGTTCTACGACGACATCAACACTGAGATCACGACCATCGACGGTGTGTTCGACAGCGTCCTGGAGCTGGGCCGCATCACGGGGCACAACGATGAGGCGAGATCACTGGTTGGCACACTGCAAGCGCGCGTCGAGGAGGTGAGCGTAGCCGTCGCGGCGATAGACGAAGGGCCGCGCTACTATCACGAGCTGGACGAGAACTTCTTCTCCATCGGCGACGGCAGCTTCATCAACGACCTGTACACCACGCTCAAGGCGCAGAACATCGCGCAGGCAAGCGAAGGGCCGTACCCACAGCTCACCCAGGAAGCGATCATCGACCGCAACCCGGAGGTGATCGTGCTCGCGGACGAATCGTTCGGTCAGACGCCACAGTTGGTGGCGGCGCGGCCGGGTTGGGACGCGATCGACGCGGTGCAGAACGGCCGTATCTACGGCGTCGACCCCGATGTCTTCAGCCGGCCGGGGCCGCGCATCGTTGATGCGCTGGAGGAGCTAGCCGGGCTGCTCTATCCCGATCTGTTCCCGAAGGAGACAAGCGCACGATGCTTGGCGTGCTCCGCCGTCCCCGCCTAGCGGACGGCGATGCGATAACGACGACGCGACCCGTCCTGGCGCCGCTCGCGCTGGGGCTGGCGCTGGTTGCCTTGACGGGTGCGTTCGCGCTGTTTTGGGGCGCCGCCGAGATCGCGCCAATAACGGTCGCGCGCATCCTCGCACACCACGTCGGTCTGCCTGTCGCGGCTGACTGGCCGACGCGCTGGGAGGACATCGTCTGGGAAGTGCGGCTGCCGCGCGTGGTGCTAGCGGGGCTGGTGGGCGCGACGCTGGCGTACGCGGGCGCGACGTACCAGGGCATCTTCCGCAACCCGCTCGCCGAGCCGTACCTGCTGGGCGTGGCGTCCGGCGCGGGGCTGGGTGCGGCGATCGTGCTGGTGAGCCCGCTGGCGTACTCGTTCGGGCCGCTCAGCCCGGTGCCCGCGGCGGCATTCGCAGGGGCGATCGTCGCAGTCGCACTCACGTATCTTCTCGCGCGCGTCGGGCCGATCGTACCGGTAACGACGCTGATCCTGGCGGGCGTCGCCGTCGGCTCGTTGGCTAGCGCGGCGATCTCGTACCTGATGCTGACGAACCAAGACCGAACGCTGCCGGTACTGTCGTGGCTCCTGGGCGGGTTCAACGCGGCGTCGTGGGACCGCGTATGGCTGTTGCTGCCCTACACGGCGATCGGCGCGCTGGTCATCATCCCGTTCGGCCGGACGCTAAACGTGCTGCAGCTGGACGAGGAACAGGCGCGCCAGCTCGGCGTGAACGTGGAGGCAACGAAGATCGCCCTGCTCGCCGTCGCGTCACTCGCCACGGCGGCGGCGGTGGCCGTGAGCGGGATCATTGGCTTCGTGGGGCTGATCGTGCCGCACGCCGCGCGGCTGCTCTGGGGGCCGGACCACCGACGCCTGGTGCCGCTTTCGGCGGTGCTGGGCGCGTCGTTCCTGATCATCGCGGACCTGGTCGCGCGCACGATCGATGCCCCGAACGAGGTGCCGGTAGGCGTGATCACGGCGTTCGTCGGCGCGCCGTTCTTCCTCTACTTGCTGCGCCATCAGCGCAGGGCGGCGCGCTATGCTTAGCGTCCGCGATCTCTGGGCCGGCTACCCTGAGCGACCGGTCTTGCGCGGCGTCGACCTGACGGTCGGCGCGGGCGAGGTGGTCGCGCTGGTCGGGCCGAACGGCTGCGGCAAGACGACGCTGTTCCGCGCGATCACGGGCGTGATCAAGCCGACGCGCGGCATCGTACTGCTCGCAGGCGACGACGCGGCGTCGCTCTCGACGCGAGAGCGAGCGCGACGCGTGGCGGTGGTGCCGCAGGCGGCGGCGCTACCGGCAGGGTTCTCCGCGCTAGAGCAGGTCGTGCTTGGCCGGACGCCGTACATCGGGCTGCTGGCGACGGAGGGGGCGAGCGATATCGCGGCGGCGCGCCGCGCGATGGAGTCGACCGACTGCTGGTCGCTTGCGGAGCGACCGGTGGAGGAGCTTTCGGGCGGCGAGCGCCAGCGCGTGGTGCTGGCGAGGGCGCTGGCGCAGGAGCCGCGCATCCTCCTGCTCGACGAGCCGACGAGCCACCTCGACCTGAGCCAGCAGGTACGCACGTTCCAGCTTGCCGCACAGCGCGGGCGAGAGCGCGGCCTGGCGGTGCTGGCGGCGGTGCACGACCTGACGCTGGCGTCGCTCTTCGCCGACCGCATCGCGTTCATGGAGAATGGCCGCGTCGATCTCGTGGGGACGCCGGAGCAGGTGCTGCGGCCGGACGTGATCGAGCGCGTGTACGGCGCGCCGGTCGTCGTCATGCGCCACCCAACGACAGGACGGCCGGTGGTGCTGCCGGAGATGGCGGCGCGGAACGGTGCGCGGATGAACGACGGAGCTGCGCTGGACGAGGCTCGGCTGCCGGACTAGCGCCGCGCCCTACTATGGCGCAGCAAGCCAACCCCGACGAAGAACACACCGATTAAGGCCAAGGCGGCCGCGCTGAGCGCCGGCGACAGGATGTCTTGCATCGGCTGATGAACGCCGGTGAGCGGCAAGACGGCGGCCTGTGGACGGGACTGAGCGTTAGCGGCGCTCGGCAAATGGTTATGGGCCTGCGGATCACCGGCATGAGTGATGTTCGCGAGGACGTTGGACGTGTCGTCGGTTGCTTCGGGCTGGTTCGTGGGCTGTAGATCGCCCGCAGTTGGAGCAGCCGCTGGGTCTTCGTTGGCTACAGCAGATTTCGGCGTCGCGGTAGCGGGCACGGGGTCAGCATTCGGGACTGGGCAGGGGTTGCAATCGTCGATAACGCAAGATGGCGCACCTGGACACGGGGTAGGAGTAGGAAAGGATGTGGGCGTGGCTGTGGGGCAGTCAAGGCATAGATTGAACATGTCGGGGCAGCCATCGCCGGGGCATGGCGTTGGCGTTGGACACCCGACCGGCGGGCAGGGCGTCGCAGTGGGCCGCGGCGTGCTCGTGGCCGTCGGCGTTGGGCTGGGTGTTGGCGTCGGCGGCGGGGGGCAACCGTTGGGAGGACAGGGGCCGCAGTGCACATACGCACTGGCGAGCGCCGGATCGATGGGGTACCCAATCGAGTCGAGAAAATGCGTGCCCAATTGAGCATCATCTGGACGCGTCACGAGTTCAAGCGACGAGTAGCCATCCACCTGGCAGCGAAATTGTGCCTGGAGAACGGGCCCCAAGAACGTTGTGCCGGGATAGGTTGCATTGAGCGGGACACAGCCGAAGAGCGCGGACGGGGCGTGAGGCTGGTTGTCCAAACGACCTACGATGTCGCAATCAGCCCAGAGCGCTTCATCGGCCGGGTTCGAAGCAGGAACGTACTCGACCTGAGCGTCGCTCCAGCGCAGTTTCACCTGAAAGGCGAAATACTTGTTCGGCGGGGCCTTCGTGACGTGCACTTGGGCGCTAAAGGTCGCGCCGGAGGGATACACGCAGTAGTCCTGGAT
>JBAROU010000173.1:0-10805 GCA_049642385.1 Dehalococcoidia bacterium
ATCCGGTGGCTTGAGGCAGACGTGAACGGTGACTGTAGGGTCGACGCTGCTGATGGACAGATCCTGGCGTTCCGCTGGGGCGCCCGCGTCGGTAACCTGCTCTACAACCAGCGGTTTGACCTGGAGCCTTCCGGGACGGCCAAGTTCGATGGCGATGTCGATATCAAGGACATCCAGTTCGTGTTCGGTCGCCACGGCAGCACCTGCGCAGACCCGCACCCGCCGCAAGACCCGGTCAACCCGAAGGTGCCTAACCCGTAATCCGCTAGTCCAAGCGCTTATGCGAAGGCCCAGCAACTAGCTGGGCCTTACTCGTATCCGTGGGGTCGGTTAGCTTATGCGGAGGCGTCGCGCGCTTCTTCGGCAGGCTCTTCCGGGATCTCTTCTTCCTCTTCCGGGATGACCTCGCCGGTGCGCGTCAAGAGCAACGGCCGTTGCCCGCTGCGAATCGACTCGCCGTTCACGACGCACTTCTTTACGTCGCTACGCGATGGGATCTCGTACATCACGTCCAGCAGCGCGCCTTCCAGCACGGTGCGCAGGCCGCGCGCTCCCGTCCTGTGGGTGATGGCCTTCTCGGCGCAGGCGTCCAGCCCGTCGTCCGTGAGCGTGAGCTCCACGCCGTCCATCGCGAAGAAGCGCTGGAACTGCCGCGCGAGCGCATTCTTTGGCTCCGTCAGGATGCGGCGCAGCTCGTCCTTGCCTAGCGCCTCCAGGCTCACCGTTAGCGGTAGGCGGCCAACAAACTCAGGGATGAGACCGTACTCCAGCAAGTCGTCGTGGGTCGCGTGCTTGAGCAGCTCATCAACGCGCTCTTGGCCCGTCTTGCGAACGTAGTCCGACTTGAAGCCGATCGTCCGGCGGTTCGAGACCAACCGGCGCTCGATGATCTTGTCCAGACCTTCAAAGGCGCCGCCGCAGAGGAAGAGAATGTTCGTCGTGTTGATCTGGATGAAGTCTTGATGTGGGTGCTTCCGGCCGCCCTGCGGTGGCACGTTCGCCACCGTACCCTCGATGATCTTGAGTAGCGCCTGCTGGACGCCTTCGCCTGAGACGTCACGTGTGATCGAGGGATTGTCGCTCTTTCGGGCGATCTTATCGATCTCATCGATGTAGATGATGCCGCGCTCCGCGCGCGGGATGTCGAAGTCGGCCGCCTGGATCAGGTGGAGCAGGATGTTCTCCACGTCCTCGCCCACGTAGCCAGCTTCCGTTAGCGCCGTGGCGTCGGCGATGGTGAACGGCACGTCCAGGATGCGCGCGAGCGTACGGGCCAGGTGCGTCTTGCCGCAGCCAGTCGGCCCGAGCTGAAGGATGTTGCTCTTCTCGAGCTCGATGTCATCGCTTGAACTCGCGGCGCCGATGCGCTTGTAGTGGTTGTACACCGCTACGGAGAGCACCTTCTTCGCATGGTCCTGACCGATGACGTACTGGCTGAGCTGCTGGAGGATATCCTTCGGAGGCGGTACGCGCTGGCCCGCCGCCTTCGCGCGGGGCGCACCCGAGACCTCCTCATCGATGATCTCGCGGCACAGCTCGACGCACTCGTCGCAGATATAGACAGCGCCGGGACCGGCGATCAGGCGCTTCACCTGCTCCTGGTTCTTGCCACAGAAGGAGCAGTGGTATTGTACTCTGCTACTTTTGCTCGTCGTCATGCGTGCCTCTTCTGTCTCAGCTTTCCTACCTCTTACAACGCGCCGGCCCGGGCGAGAGTTTCTCGCTAGTTTTCCGACTTCGCTAGGATCTCGTCCACGATGCCATAATCCTTGGCCTGCTGCGGGTCCATGAAGAAGTCGCGGTCGAAGTCATGCCGGATGCGTTCCTCCTCCTGACCCGTGTGTTGCGCCATGATCGAGCGGATGATCGAGTTCTCGCGGAGCAGCTCCTTCGCCGCGATCTCCACGTCCACTGCCTGCCCCCGTGCGCCACCCCACGCCTGGTGCATGTGGATGGTCGAATGGGGTAGGGCGTAGCGCTTGCCCGGCGCGCCCGAGGAGAGCAGTACCGTGCCCATGCTCGCCGTGAAGCCGACGCAGAACGTCGCTACGTCCGGCGCGATGTGGTGCATGGTGTCGTAGATCGCCAGACCCGCTCGGACGTCGCCGCCCGGCGAGTTGATGTACATCAGCACGTCTTTGTCCTGGTCCTCGCGCTCCAGGAACAGGAGCTGGGCGATGATCAGGTTGGCGATCTGGTCGTCAATCGGTGTGCCCAGGAAGACGATGCGCTCGCGTAGGAGCATCGAGTAGATGTCGAACGCGCGCTCGCCCCGCGGGCTGGTCTCGATGACGGATGGGATGATGACGTTATACGGTCGCATCGGGTTCGTCGGTTCGTGTGTTTCGTTTGTCATAACGTTTGCTTGCTCCTTCAAGTGTGCTACCCAGTCCGTGGCCCTTGTATGGTCAACCAGAAGACGCGCTCGCCTGAGCCTCTTCCGGCGATCCTTCACCGGAGGCAATTTCCACCAGGCGTTCCAGCGTCTTCCTTGTGTGTAGTGAACGCCGCAGGCTCTCCTTCGCATTCTCATTCGAGAAGAGGCGGCGCAGCTCGTCTCCTTGACCGCTAGCGCCCTCCGTAAGCCGTTCGATTTCGGCTTCCACGTCGGAGTCGCTCACCTGTATATCTTCGGCTTCTGATACCTCAGACAACACTAGCGAGCGGCGAATCCGCTCCTCGGCGATCGGGCGAAGCTCACCTCGTAATTCCTCCTCGGACTTGCCGAGTTGTTGCAGGTACGTATCAAGCTGATCGCGCTGCGACGGTCCCTTCCGTCCTGCCGCCTGAATAGCTGAGCTTTGCTCCTGGAGGATGCGATCAACCTCGCGCTCGACCACCACCGGCGGGTAGTCCAGCTCCGCGCGTTGCGCCAGCATGTCCAGCACTTGGTCGTGGTATTGGTGTTCGGCCTCCTGCTCCAGCGCCTGGCGCAGGTCGTCCTCGAGCCGCGTGCGCAGCGCTTCCAGGCTCTCGAACCCTTCGCCCACGTTGCGCGCGAACTCCTCGTCCAGCTCCGGCAGGACCTCCTCCTTCACTTCCTTGATCGTCGCCTTGTACTGGGCCGGGTGCCCGCGCAGCTTCTCGTCCGGCGCGTCCTCCGGCACCGTGAGCTCGAACTCCAGCTCTGCGCCCTTCTCTTTGCCGACGAACGCCTCGGTGAAGCCCGGCAGCGAGATGACGCGATCTTGGGTGAGTGGGAACTCCGCGTCATCCTCGTGCACGATCACGTTGCCGTCCACCTCGCCGTGTACCTCCGCCCGGACGATGTCGCCCCATTGGATGGGACGGGCTACCGGCTCGAGCGTCGCGTAGCGGTGGCGCAGACCCTCCAGCGACTCCTGCACGCGCTCCGCCTCGACGACGACCGGCTCGCGGTCGATGTGGATCGAGTGGTACTCGCCCAGATCGACGGTTGGGCGCACGGGCACCGTGAACTTCGCGACCAGCGGCTGCTCCGTCACCAGCTCATACTCCGCCCGGTCGATCGGGTCGATCTCCTCCTGCTCCAACGCCTCCTTGTAGACCTGGGGCATCAGGCGGTCGACCGCCTCGTGGAAGACAGCGTGCTCGCCCAGATGGCTCTCCACGACCTCTCTGGGCGCCTTCCCGGGCCGGAAGCCGGGGATGCGTACCTTGGAGGCCAGACGCTTGTAGGCGGACGTCATCGCCTTGTGCAGCCGATCGTCGTCCACCTCGATTTGGAGCGCCACCTGGCTCTGCGGGAGCCGTTCAGCCGATACTTTCAATTACTCCCCTCCGTACGTAGAAAGTATACCAACCGCCCGATCCAGGTGCGAACCTGACGCGGCGCTCAGGGCGCCTCTCATCGCCCAGGGCGCCGGCACGATGAGAAGGGGCGCGTTTAGCGTGCCTTCGGCGTACCTGTGCGCCCCGGCGCGCGTTAGCGCGCTTTTGGCGTAAGTACGTCGTTCAGAGCGTCACCCAGGAAGTTGAAAGCGAAGATCAGCGCCCCTACGACCGCAGCCGGGATCAAGAGCAAGTGCGGGTGGTCAGCGATCGCGCGGATGTCCTGCGTGGTACGGGCCGCATCGTAGATCATCGCGCCGAAGCTGGGCGTCGGCTCGTGGACGCCGACGCCCAAGAACGTCAGCGCTATCTCGGAGCCAGCTATCGCCCCGAGTGAAGCTGAAACGCTCACGATGATAATCGGGCTCACGTTTGGCAAGAGATGTGTCGTAAGGATGCGCCAGGTGCCCGCGCCCATCACGCGCGCCGCCAGCACATACTCCGTCTCTCGCAGCGCCAGCACCTGCGATCGGATCACGCGCGCCCCGCCCACCCACGAGAACAGCGCCAGCGCTCCGAAGATGACGAAGTAGTCCTCCGTACCAGGCGTTGCGAAGATGCCCTGCATCGCCGCCAGCAGGAATATGAGGAGGGCAGCGACGTACGTGGGCACGAGCCACGCGGCCCGGCGACCCTCACCCGCAACCAGCCAGGCGACGAGCCCAACGATGCCGGCCAGCGCCAACAGCCCGAGGACGATCAGAAGCACAAACTCCCATCCCGCCTGCGTCTTCGCGGCCTCCCGCAGCGCGTCTGTGGAGAAGTGGCTCTCGAGCCAGCTCACGGCGCGGTCTGTCCTCGGCCGCATCGTGGCGTTAATCAGGATCAGCATCAGCAGGCTGGGCAGCGAAGCGAACACCTCGCCTGTGCGCATGATCGCCGTGTCGACCTTGCCGCCGGCGTACCCCGAGAGCATGCCCAGCCCTACGCCCAGCAGGAGACTGCCGGCGACCACCGTCGCGGCCGTGACGATCATCGTAGTCCGCGCCGACCAGATCACGCGGCTGAGCTGATCGCGCCCGAGCCGGTCGGTGCCGAACGGGTGATGCAGGGACGGCCCCTCGAGCTGATGGGCGAAGTCTTGCGTGCGGAAGTCACTCGGCGCCAACACCGGCGCGAATAGCCCCACGATGTAGAAGATGACGATGACGACCAGCGCCGCCAATGCGAGCTTCTTGCGCGCCAGCCTGCGTCGGGCGATGCCCCACGGGCTCGCCGCCTGCTGGCGGACATCCGCCTCATTGGTGGTGAGGGCAACGGTTTCGGCCATCAGTTCCGCTCCGACCGCTCGTAGCGGATGCGCGGGTCGATGAAGGTGTAGGCGATGTCGATCAAGATGTTCGTCAGGACGAACGCCGTCGCCACGATCAACACCAGCGCCAGGATCACATCGTAGTCGCGACTCTGCGCCGCCTGGACGCCTAACTGGCCGATGCCCGGGATGCCCAGGATCAACTCAACGAAGAACGCCCCCTCCAGCAGCGTCGCTAGTGAGAGGCCGATCACCGTGATGAGCGGCAGCAGCGCGTTGCGCATCACGTGCCGCGCGACCACGGTGCGTTCGTTCAGCCCCTTCGCTCTGGCCGTCCGCACATAGTCCTCACCCAGTACCGAAAGCGTCGTCGCCCGCACGAGGCGCGCCACGCCGGCGATGCCGGGCAGCGACAGGACGATCACCGGCAGGATGATGTGCGGCGTCAGGATGCCGAGCGATATCTCCTGCGGCCCCACGTCCACCTTCGGCCCACCCCAGCCGATTGCAGGGAGCCAGCTCAGCTTGACGACGAAGACCAGGATGAGCAGCGGCAGCATCACGAGCGTCGGGATCGACTGGAAGAACAGAAACGTCCCGATCGCGGCCGGATCGAGCGAGGTGCCCTGGCGTAAGGCCGCGAAGATGCCGACCGCAGTGCCCACGGCGAACGCGATCAACAGCGCTGGGATGCCCAGTTGCAGCGAAACCAGCATCCGCGGCCAGATGATGTCCCAGACATCGGCGCCCTGGTAGATCGTGACACTCTCACCAAAGTCGCCCTTGGTCAACAGACGCTTCATATAGATGCCATACTGGACGTAGAACGGCTCATCCAACCCCAGCTCGTCGCGCACGCGCGCGAACGCCTGCTCATCGCGGTGCTGGCCTGCGAGCACGGTCACGGGGTCGCCCGGCCCAAAGCGCGTGATCATGAAGGTGAGGAACGAAACGAAGAACAGGATGACGGGGAGCCAGAGCAGGCGGCGTATCAGGTAACCGACCAGGCCCTGCATGGCAGGCGCCGCCGCCTACTCGCCGTCAAGCGAGATGAAGCGCAGGCGGGGGACGATACTGGTCGGGATCAGGTAGTCGTGCACGTAGGGCTTGACCAGTATGTGGAAGCGGTCAAAGAAGAGAGGGATCCACGGCAGGTCCGCGAGGATCTCCCGTTGGGCCTGCTGATACAGCTGAATGCGCGTCTGTTCATCCTGCTCCGTCAGCGCTTGGCGCAGGAACGTGTCTACGTCCGGATTGCTGTAGCCCGTGTCGTTGTTCGCGCTGTCGCTGTCGAAGTGAAGGTTCAGCAGGTTGTCCTCCAACGGATAATCCATGATCCAGCCGATCAGCCACATCTGGTACACGCCGTCCTGTACGTCCTGGTAGAACGTCGCCGAATCGGCCTGCTGGATCTCCACCTCCACGCCCAGGTTCTGCCGCCACATCTCCACGATCGCCGCCGTGCCTTCGCCGGACGTGGCGCCGCTGCCACTCTCGGCGAGCGTGATCTTCGGCAGCCCCTCCGGTCCACCGTACTTCGACTCCTCTAGCAGTTGGCGCGCCTTCGCTGGGTCGAACGCTGGAAGCGAAACCTGCGGGTCGTAGGCGGGCATGCCGGGCATGATGATGCCGTTCGCCACCGGGATGGCGTTCTTGAAGATCGCGCTGGCGATCTGCTCCCGGTCGATGGCGCGGACGAACGCCTCGCGCGCCTTTGGGTCGTCGAATGGCGGCGACTTCGTGTCGAAGCCGACGTAGTCCAGCGCCAGCCGCTCGCCCGACTTGTACTGGGCGTGCAGCTCATCCGCCGGATCCTGCACCCGCTCCAGCTCGTCCAGCCCGACGCCGGCGACGTCCACGTCGCCCGTTTCGTAGAGCGTAATCCCACCGCTGCTCAGGAGATACGTCACCGTCTGTACGTGCGGCGCGCCCAGGTGATAGCGATCGTTCGCCTTCAGGACGATGCGTTCGCCGAAGCTCCACTCGTCCAGCATGTATGGCCCCGTGCCGTTGGGCGTGCGCGTCCAGTTCTGCGGATCCGCTTCGATCTGTCGCTGGTCCACCACGAACGCCGTCGGATAGGTGAGCTTATACAGGAACGACGGCAGATCCTGCTCGATCGTGATCGCGATCGTGTGACTGTCAATCACTTGAACGCCGCTCACCTCGTCCGCCTCGCCGCGCAGCTTCTCCTTGACGCCCACGATGTCGCCCAGGAAGAACTCCGCGACGAGAGAGAGCGTGGCCGGGTCCGCCGCCCGTTCGAGCGAGTACTTCACGTCGTCGGCTCGCACCGGCCGCTGGTCGTGGAACGTCGCGTTGTCACGTATCGTGAACGTGTACGTGACCGTACCGTCTTCGTTGACGACCTTGCCGCCGTTCTCAAGCGTCGGTAGCTCAGCGGCGAGGTCAGGCTGGACCTTCAAGTCTGGATCGAGCGTCAGCAGCCCGCCAAAGATCTCCACCACGTAGACTCCTGAGGCCGAGTCCTGCGTGACGGCCGGGTCGAGCGTGATCGGCTCCTGGCCCGATAGCCGGAGCTCGCCGCTAGTCTCGCTGCCCGGAGTCTGGTTTGGTTGCTGGCCGCTGGGGCCGTTGTCGTCGCCGCCGGTCGCCACCAGCGCGATCACGATCGCGCCGACGGCGATCACAAGCGCGCCCATGATGCCCAGGATGGTCAGGACGAGCCGGTTCATATTGTAGACATAAGGCGAAGATCGGTTGTTGTTGCTATCGGTCTCACGTTGGCTCGGATGATAGCAGAGGGCAGGTTCAGCTTCAATGGACGGCCGGAGCCTCGTCCGGCACCACGTCCGCCTCCTTGCTCCAGAGCGCCACCCACGGCAGCGCCGCCAGCAGGGCGATGATGGGCACGATCGGCGCATGGAAGCGCGGGTCGCCGAAGAAGACGATGTGCAGCGCCGTCCAGTACGCGATGAGCGACACCAGGAGCAACGCCCCGGGCTTGTCGAGCGTCAGCCATAGCGGTATACCGAGCACGAAGAAGCCAAGCACCGCGAAGTAGTACACGTTCGAGAGGGTGAACAGGCCCTGGCGTACGTGGTCGCTCAGGAACTCCTGGCCACCGTGCCCCTCGTTCCACTTCAGGCCCTCCTCGTCGCTGTAGTAGAGCCAGAAGAGCTTCTTGAACATCAGCGCGAACTCGTCAGACGGGTGCGTCAGCGCGTACGAGAGGCCCTTGTGGAACCCCTCGCTGTTGATCAGCACCTCACGCTCCACGGTGGTGAGCTCCGGATGGCTGTACACCAGCTGGTCCGCGAGTACACCGCGTCCCTCTGCACCCTCGTGGTGCCCGATCCAGAAGTTCACGCCCGCGTTCGTTGCGATCACGACCGGGTCGTCGAGCTGCACCGCGTTGCGCATCATCCATGGCGCAACGACGAAGCCCATGCCGAGCGCCAGCGCGACGAGCTTGTACACGATCGCCTCTCGATCGATGTTGGAGCGCCACCAGAAGGGGAGAAACGCTAGCGGCAGGACCAGCGCCTGTCCGCGCATCAGCGCGGCGAAGCCGATCACCAGCCCCGTCCCGATCAGCAGGCCTAGGTTGCGCTGCCGCGTGTCCTGCGCATCGACGAGCAGGAGGTAGACGATCATCAGCAGCAAGAACGTAAAGGCCGTCTCCGAAAGTGTAACGGCCGTGTAGAAGACCAGGCTCGGGAACGCGGCGACAATCGCTGCGCCGATCAGCGCCGCTGTCGCACCGAGCGTCCGGCGCCCGATCAGGTAGACCAGCACAACAGACGCTGTGCCCAGCAGCGCGTTCACTACCTGCGCCGCACCGACGCTCTCGCCGAAGACGCCGTAGATCCCGGCAAGCAGGAACGCGTAGCCCGGCGGCCAGAACGCCGTTGGTAGGCCGTTGATGTGCACATAGCCCTGGCCGTGCAGCAGCGCCCGCGCGGCCAGGTCGTAGCGGAACGCGTCGTCGCTCGCCGCTGGCTGCCACTGGGACACGGCAATCCAGGCGATGCGCGACATGAAGGCGAACGATACGAGGAGAGCAAGCCAAACGACGTGTTCTCGAATGGCGGGGGCGGCAGGAACCACCACGGCTCCCGCCTGAGGCGGGAACTGCCCTCGGGTGGCGCCAAGAGCATCGGCCTGCACGCTGTGCAGTCCTCTCTACGCCACCGCGCCACCAGGGCGATCACAAGCATACCACGGCAAGGGGTAACGTCAAATTGGGCTAGGAGCGGTCTCCTTGACTTGACAACGTGGAGGGAAGCAGTACACTTTGCGCACCCGACCTGTATCAGAGAAGGTGACGACTATGTGGCGAGCGCGCGTTCTACTGCCGCTACTCGTGATCCTGGCGGTCACTGGGCTCGCTGCGGTTGCAGCCCTGGCGCTCGCTTCGCAGGCTGCACAGGCGGGCACCGCGCCGGCGTGCCCGTCCCCTGGAACGCCACCGATGACGCCACCCGCCGGAGCCCAGCCGCGCCGTCCGATGCGGAGTTCCGGGGCGGGGTGTTGAGCTGGAGTGACAACTCAGAGAATGAAGACGGCTTCCTCATCTGTGTCGATCCGGGAGGATTTGAGTTCGTCGTTGCTGCCGATACGACAACCTTTGTTCCCCCACCGGAGCCATCCAACTGCCCCGACAGCGATAACGCCACCTACGTCACCTACGCCGTCTACGCCTTCAACGCGCAGGGCCTGTCCGGTCCCGCGCTGCGGCCGCCCATCATTGGCGACTGCGCGGTTCCGGGGCCAGCCACGCCCACCGCGAGCCAGGCCGCGGCCACCGCAACGCCCCCGCCCGCGGTGCTGCCGGACACCGGTGGGGTAGGGGATTCCGAGGCGAACGCCTCTGCCGCGGTCTGGGCGCTCCTCGCCGGCGGCATTGCCGCGCTGCTTGGTGCCGGCGCGCTCGTGCTCCGGCGCGTTCGAACGTAACTGTCACGCAGCGGAGAAACAAATCGTAGGGGCAGGTCTCAGACCTGCCCCTCAAATGTCGTCGTGCGTTACTTCGTAAGGACGTTACGCTAGCGCCGGCTCCTCAGCCTTCGTTAGCACCACCTCGCCAGCCTCGACGTCGATCAGGACACGGTCGCCCTCTTCGAAGCGACCCTCCAGGATCGCGTCCGAGAGGCGGTCCTCCAGCTCGTCCTGAATCACCCGCCGCAACGGCCGCGCGCCGAAGACGTGGTCGTAGCCCTTCTCGCCCAGCCAGTCCTTCGCGCGGTCCGTCACTTCCAGCGCGACGCCCTTCGGCTTGAGCTGCTTCTCCAGCTCGGTCAGCAGGAGATCCACGATGTAGCGGATGTGCTCCTTCGACAGCGAGTGGAAGACAACGGTGGCGTCTAAGCGGTTGAGGAACTCGGGCCGGAAGACGCGCTTCAACTCGTCCAGCACCTTGTCCTTCATCTTCTTGTGCTGATCGTCCACCGTTTGCCCTTCATCGCGGTTGATCTGGAAGCCGACGTTGGACTCCTTGCGGATCAGGTCGGAGCCGACGTTGCTCGTCATCACGATAATCGTATTGCGGAAGTCCACCTTGCGCCCCTTCGCGTCGGTCAGGTGACCGTCGTCGAAGATCTGGAGCAGGATGTTAAACACGTCTGGGTGCGCCTTCTCGATCTCGTCCAGCAGGATCAGGCAGTAGGACTTGCGCCGCACGGTGTCCGTGAGCTGGCCGCCATCGTCGTAGCCGATATAGCCGGGCGGCGCGCCCACGAGGCGCGAGATGTTGTGCTTCTCCATGAACTCCGACATATCG
>JBAROU010000185.1:0-14719 GCA_049642385.1 Dehalococcoidia bacterium
ATCGGGTTCCGTCAACCCTCATCTCACTCATAACGCGCCAGCAGGCTTTGTGCAACGGCCTTTGCTGCCTCTGAACGCGCCAATAATTGCACGAATACGTACACAAAGGGACGATTTCTTTGCATAAGGGCTTGACACAGGATGTGGGCTACAGGAAGATGCTTGTATAACGAATCCTTCGGAAGCCTACGTCCAAGGAGGGATGTGTCCTATGGCTGATAACAGCGCCTCAACGAAATTCTTCGAGGCCATGAATGACGGCTTCGACGCGTTCATTGACGCCGTCCGAGCCACCAACGACCGCGGTCACCGAGTTTCGGCCGCCCTGATCGAGAATGCGCAGCAAGGTCAGCGCGAAGCGGTGGGCCTCGCCAAGCAGTGGGCTCAAGCGCCTCTCGACGTGGCTGGCTTATCGAGTTCGGTCGTCGACGTCACGACGAAGGCCCAGAGCCGCTCGCTCGACGCCACACGCCAGTGGTTCGGCGAGTTGGCCGGAGCTCAGGAAGAGTCCCGCCAACTGATCCAGCGCGTCATCCAGTCGAACCGGGCCGCCGGCGAAGCGGCAGCGGAGATGGCACGCGGCTGGTTCTCCCGCGCAGGCGAGGCGGTACAGTCACTCAGCAAGGTGAACGGCGCGATGGTACCGGCGGACGTGCGAAAGACTCGCTCCACCGAAAGCTCAAGCGTCTAAGAACTAGCGGCCGTTTCGAGAAATTGGCGGCTTCGGCTTCGCGGCCAAGAGCTTGGCCAATCTGCGGTAGACCTGTGGATTGAACGCCAGGCCGGCATGCGTTCCATCGACTTCGATGTTGAGGCTCTCGTCTTCCTCTATGCAACTGTGCCAGTCGACCACGCCGTCCGTCTTTGTGTAGATGGCTGTGCGTAGCACCGAATCAGGGATATCGTTTCGTAACGAGCCAGCGAACTCGCACGTGCAGCCGCCGCTGTAGCATTCACGTTTGACCTTCTCGCCAGCGTTTCGACGTTCTCGGATTCGCCCACGGACAAAGCTGGCGGCAGCAAGAACCATAGGATGCGCTCGAATGTCCTGGAACGGCGACGCAAGCGTGATGACCTGAGCGACCTGCTCCGACCGGCGGATCGCCGCACTGCGGGCGAGGAGGCCTCCCAAGCTGTGCCCGATGAGATGAAGCTTGCGCCCTGTCTCCTCGTAGGCCTCATCCATTGTCTTGAAGAGGCGCTCGGTCAGCACTTCGGGGCACTCGGCGTTGCGACCGATCTGGGAGTAGTAGGGCTTGTAGCCCAGGCGCTGGAGCCAGTAGTACATCTCGACGAGGTAAGTGTCCGAGCCAAGGAAGCCCGGGAGGACGATAACCGGCGAGCCATCGCCTTTCGGTACACCGATGCCGTAGTAGACGGGAGAAAGGCGCAGCGCGAGCCAGTCGACACCGAAGAGCACTTCCCGCCAAAGTGGCACCGACGCCGATGTGAAGTCCGCCGGGAGCGCTCGTGCGGTTGCCAAACGCTTGCTACCTCCACCACCCCACCTGGGATGCCTCAAATAGTACCCCATTATAGCCGATTGTCAACCTGGACTGCCTACACAGGCTGCTTCGGCTAGTGTAAACTAATGACTTGGAGCGATCAGCCATGCCGAACAACCTCGCCCGGCGACTGAGCACCAGTGACGCCGCGTTTCTCTACCTAGAACGACCGAACGCACCTCTCCATATCGGTTCGCTCGGCATCTATCAGGGACGGCTGCCATATGAGAACGTGGCCAGTCACATCGAGGAGCGCTTGCCTGCGATCCCCAGGTACCGGCAGCGGTTGGCGTTCGTTCCGTTCAATCTCCTGCACCCCACCTGGGAGGACGACCCGAAATTCGACATTCGCAAACACGTCATCCGGGTCTCGCCGCCCTCTCCACTGACGGACGAACAACTGACAGAACTCTCCACAGAGCTATTCGAAAAGCCGCTCGATCGCGCCAAGCCGCTTTGGGAAATGTACGTTATCGACAACGTAGAAGGCGATCGAAGCGCGATCGTCTCGAAGGTCCACCACTGTCTCGTCGATGGTGTTTCCGGCATCGAGCTACTCATGGCAACGCTCGACATCAGCCCGGAGTGCGCGCCGCCGCCAGAGGCCACAGCCTGGGAGCCCAGTTCGCTACCCAACCCCGCCGCGCGCCTCGCTGACGCGTTCTGGGACCAGCTCGCGCAACAGACGCGGCTCCTTGAGGAGTGGCAGGAGACGTTCATCGATCCCATCGCGCGTCTGCGCCGAACACAGGACCTGCTGCGTTCGCTCAGCCTCGCCTCGCCCTGGCTGCTGCTGCCTGCGCCGCGCACGCCGTTCTCGAAGTGGCTCGGCTCGAAGCGCCGCGCCGCGTTCAGCGAGATGTCCTTCGTGGAAATCCGCGAGATCCGCACCACCCTGGGCGGCACGGTCAACGACGTCGTGCTCGCAATCCTGGCCGGAGCGCTCGGGCGCTACCTCGCCTCGCATGACCACAAGGTCGACGGCCTCGAACTGCGGGTCGCCGTGCCCGTGAACGTGCGGATGGAGGAGGAGCAGGGGGCGCTCGGTAACCGGGTCTCCTGCATGCTGATTACTCTGCCCATGGGCGAGCGCGATCCGGTGCAGCGGCTGAACACGATCAAGGAACGCCAGACTCAGCTCAAGGAGTCAAACCAGGCGGGCGGTCTCGAGCAGCTGATGCGCATGGCCTCGAATGTGCCCGCGCCGATCCAGGCGCTGGCCGCCGCTTCGCCTACGCTGAACACGGCGGTCAACCTGATCTGCACGAACGTGCCCGGGCCGATGATCCCGCTCTACTGCGTTGGCCATCTCATGCTCGGGCATTACCCGATGGTACCCTTGAGCATGAACATGGGCCTCGGTGTCGGCGTGACGAGCTACAACCAGCGCCTCTATTTCGGCCTCATGGTCGACCCTGACGCCGTTCCTGATGTGGATCGTCTGAAGTTCTTCCTCGACGAGTCGGCGCTGGAGCTGCGAAACGCCGCCGGCGTAACGACGACAGACTTACCCACGCTGGGTGGCAACGGTAGCGGCCAGAACGGGGCCGTTGGAGTCGAGAAGATCGCTACGCGCGATTAGGCGGAACGCCGGGCGGCGCCGATCGCCCCCACGTGCTGCACGTCGGTAAACCCTGCCACATCGTTCGTCATGATGAGCAGATCGTGCGTCTTGCCTTCGCGGTCAACGACGAAGTCGGCGAGCAGCGCCTCCGGCTGAAACCCAAGCCGCTCGAACGTCGCGCGGGCGCCGCGCTGGTCGGGCGTCATCTGCGCGGTGATCTTGCTCAGGCCAAGCCCCTTCGCGATGGTGAACACCTCATCGGTCAGGCGCCGGCCTAGCCCGTGCTTCCTGTACTCGGACGACACGATAACGCGGATCTCGCCGATGTGGCGGTTCCACATGGTCTCGTTGTGGTGCACGCTCGCATAGCCGACGATCGCGCCACCCGCCTCGGCAAGCACCGTCGCAGTGCGGCCCTCTTCGATGTTCCCGATCCACTGATCCACGCCCTCCGACGACGTGATGTCGAGCCGGAGGAAGAGCAGATCGTGGGGCGGCAGGCCGCGGGCAAATGATAGCACCGCATCGCGGTCGGAGCGCCCCATCAGCCGGAGGGTGACCGACCCTTGCGCCAACTGCACCTCGCGTGGATACCCTCGATCGATTCCTGGCTGCGTCATAGCTGCTACATTTCACTACAGACGGACGGAAAACGCAAGTAAACGGCCTCCCTAGTCCCAGAAGTCGAGTGCCTGACGCATCCCCTGCTCGAACTGCTCGTCGTCCTGCTTGCGGCGTAGCCCACCGATCATCTCAGCATCCTGCCCTACCAGGTAGCGCAGCTTCGGCTGTTCCGCATGTACCGCATCGTAGATTGCCTCGGCAACGATCTGCTGGTCACCGCGCACCGCAGCGCCGGGAAGACGCGTCAGCGCCTGCGCGAACCGCTGATCGAATTCGAGGTAGGGCGAGCCTTCGTTATACCGTCGTGGCACGCGCCGACTTTGTTCGATGGCTGTCTCGAAGCCCCCCGGCTCGATAAGCAGTACCCGCACCCCGAACGGATGCAGCTCGTAGTAGAGCGCTTCACTCGCCGCCTCCAGTGCCCGCTTGCTGGCTGAGTAGACGCCCTGAAATGGCGCCGTGACCACGCCGGCCAGCGACGATACGTTGACGATCGTTCCCGAGCGCTGTGCGCGCATCGTGGGAGCAACGAGGCGCATCGTGCGAAGCGCGCCGAAGAAGTTCGTCTCGAAGACCTCCTTCGCTTCGTCTTCGTCCGTCTCTTCGATTGGCCCGTGAGCGCCAATACCAGCGTTGTTCACCAGCACATCGATTCGACCCTCTCGGTCGATGACCTGACGCACCGCGTTGTTCACGGATGTCTCGTCAGTCACGTCGAGCTGGATCGCTTCGATCTTCAGCTTCTCCTTTTCGCGCGCCTCCTCCAGCAGCCCCGCCTTCGTCGTATCGCGCATGCTGGCGTACACCGTGTCACCCTTGCGTGCAAAGTGGAGCGCCGCCTTCTGCCCGAACCCGGTGCTGCATCCCGTGATAAGCGCTATTGCCATCTGATCCCTCCTTGGGGTGAACCTCGTCTTCCAACCAGCGCCCGATTGTAACAGAGCGTGGTGCTACAATGCATCGATTTGGCCACAGACGCCCCCAAGCTTGAGCGAAAGCTAGGCCTCCTGGAGACCACGGTCGGGGGGATCGGCATCATCCTCGGGGCGGGAATCTACGTCCTCGTCGGCGAAGTGGCCGGTCAGGCGGGCAACGCTCTCTGGATCTCCTTCCTCATGGCGGCCGGCATGGCAGCCGTGGTCGGATTGGGCTACGCGGAGCTCGTGTCCGCGTTCCCACGCGCCGGGGCAGATTACGAGTACACGCGCGAGGCGCTCGGCGCGCGCATCGCCTTCGTCGTAGGCTGGCTCATCGTGATCGGCAACATCGTAGCGGCGGCGGCAGTTGCGCTGGGTTTCGGCAGCTACCTACAGCAGTTCTGGGGTGTGAACCAGACGCTCGTCGGCATCCTCGCCCTGATCGCCGCGACGCTCATCGCGTTCTACGGCATTCGCGAGAGCCTCTGGACGTCGATGCTCCTCACGCTCATCGAGGCGGGCGGGCTCATCTTCGTCATCGCGATCGGCCTGCCGCACATAGGAGACGTGGACCTCACCAAAACGGCGAGCGGAACAGGTGGTATCTTTGCGGGAGCAGCGCTGGTGATGTTCGCCTATGTCGGATTTGAACAGATCGCCACGCTGGCTGAAGAGACCCACGACGCGCCGCGCGTCATTCCACAGGCGCTCCTGTTCTCGATCGCGGCCACAACGGCGCTCTACCTGCTTGTCGCCGTCACAGCGATCAGCGTTCTTGGCTGGGAAGCGCTCGCGGGGTCCGACGCTCCGCTCGCGGCTGTAACCTCGGAGGTGTTGGGTGACCGCGCATCTGATGTTATCGCGGTGGTCGCGCTATTTTCGACCGCCAACACGCTGCTTCTCCTGCTAGTCGCAGCCTCGCGACTGATCTACGGGATGGCATCGTCGGGTAGCCTGCCGCGATTTCTAGCCTGGGTGCACCCGAGCTCCCACACGCCGGTGCGCGCGATCGCGCTCTCGCTGGTCGTCTCGATCGGGTTCGTGCTCTCGGGCGACATCGCATTGATCGCCGGCGCGACGAACTTCGCTGTGTTCATTGGCTTTGCGGCCGTCAACCTCTCGCTCATCGTGCTACGATTTACCCAGCCTGACGTGCCGCGGCCATTCCGGACGCCACTGAACATCGGCCGATTTCCCATCCTTCCCGTGGTCGCGCTGGCGTCCGTTGCCTTCCTGATGGCGAACCTGGAGCTCGATGCGCTGCTGATCGGCGTCGCGCTCCTCGTCTCGGGCCTCGTTGCGATGGAGATGCTCTCGCTCTGGCGACCGGCTGACGCACAATAGCGCCGACGGCCGTCCGGTATGATCGATCACCCGACCTGCGATATGATGACGCTGATGTCGCGCCAAGAGCCTCGCGAACCTTCGATGTCCCGCTTGGCGGAGGTGCGCGCCGCCCGCATCGACAAGCTCCAGAAGCTGCGCGACCTCGGCATCGACCCCTACCCCAGCAGTTTCGGCGAGCGTCTGACGATTGAACACGCGCGCGAACGCGGCGAGGGCGCCGAGTTGCGCGTGGCAGGCCGTCTGCTCACCTTCCGAAGGCACGGCGGCTCCGCCTTCGCCAACTTACGCGACCAATCGGCGCTGATCCAGCTCCACTTCCGGCGCGATACGCTCGGCGAGGAGCGCTACGAGTTGGTGAGGCTGCTCGATATCGGCGACTTCGTCGGCGTGGCAGGCCCGCTCTTCGTCACCAGCACAGGCGAGCTCACGGTCGAGGTGCGCGAGCTGACCGTGCTCTCGAAGTCGCTCCGGCCGCTTCCGGAGAAGTGGCACGGCCTCACCGACCCTGAGACGCGCGTCCGCAAGCGCTACCTGGCGCTGATCAGCGACCCGGGTGAGCGCCAGCTACTCGTGAAGCGCGCCGAGTTCGTCAAGCACATCCGCGCGTTCCTCGACGAGCGGGGCTTCGTTGAGGTCGCCACGTCCGTGATGGAGCAGGTGCCCGGAGGCGCCGACGCAGAACCGTTCGTCACACACCACAACGCGCTCGACGCCGACTTCTACTTGCGGATCTCGCTCGAGCTACAGCACAAACGGCTGATCGTCGGCGACTTCGAGCGCATCTACGAGATCGGCCGCGTCTTCCGGAACGAGGGGCTCGGCCGGGAGTACCTACAGGAGTTCGACCTGCTGGAGTTCTACTGGGCCTACGCCGACTTGGCGATGCTCAAGGATATCGTGCAACGCTTCTACGCAGACTCCATCGAGAAGACGTTCGGGACGCTTAAGCTCACCTATGGCGAGCACGAGCTGGACTTCACGCCGCCGTGGCCGGAGGCTGACTACTCCGAGCTGTTCCGCGGCATCGGCATCGGCCTTGACGAGCATGGCGACGCCGAGTCGCTCCGTGCCGCCGCCAGAGACCGCGGCGTCACTGACATTGAGCCGTCGATGGGGCGCGGTCGCGTGATCGACGCGATCTATAAGCGCCTGATCCGCCCGAACCTCATCCAGCCGCAGCTCCTGGTGAACCACCCCGTCGACGTCTCGCCACTGGCGAAACGCGACCCGGACGACCCGACTCGCGTGCAGCGCCTCCAGGTGCTCTTCGCCGGCACGGAGGTGGGCAACGGCTTCGCGGAGCTAAACGACCCGCTCGACCAGCGCGCGCGCTTCGAGGAGCAGCAGCGCTTACGCGCCGCCGGCGATCGCGAAGCCCACATGCTGGACGAGGACTACCTGGAAGCGCTGGAGTACGGCATGCCACCCACGGCCGGCTTCGGGGTGTCCATCGAGCGCTGGTTCATGCACCTGGTAAACCGCCCGACGATCCGCGAGGTCGTCGCCTTTCCGCTCACCCGCCCGCTGCCTCCGGAGGGTGAGTAGTCGTCGATTGACACTCATCGGCGATCCACGAGGTTCGGACGCTTGACCCACTGCAGAGCAGTTCTATAGACTACGCCCCGTGCTTACACCGGATCTGCCGAGAACGAATCGATGTTCATCCTAAGATTCTTTATCGCGACGTGGGTCGGCCGGATCATCGGTCTGGTCGTGAGTCTGGCCATCATCGCCGGCGTATTAGTATCTATCGTTCTGGTCTTGGCGGCCACGGGCGGCCCCGGCGACTGCACTGCCGGCGGCACGAGCCCTATCGTCATCAGCGACGCCAACGCTGCCTCGTTCCAGCAAAAGTGGGACGCCTTCAGCGATATGCTGGACGCCGGCTCGCCTGCGTCCGTCACGTTCAACGAAAGCGAAGCGTCCTCTCGCGCGAACGCCTGGGCCAAGAGCGAGGACATCAACTTCGAAGACGACATCCGGATTTGCATCCACGCCGACTTCGGCGAGGCCACGGCCACGTTCGGCGGCAGCTTCTTCAGCATGGGCGTCAGAGTCAAGGGCAGCGTAGAGCTGCCCGGCGCACATCCCAAAGCTCACGTCGACGACGTTGAGGTCGGCAACGTGCCGGGCTTGTTCATCGGCCCGCTCGATGGCCTGGTGGAAGACGCCATCCAGGAGGCGCTCAACAAGATCGACCTGGGCGCCCACACCTACACCGTCACCCTCACCGAAGGCCAGGCGAAGATCGACGGCGTGCCGTAGCGGTCAGCGGATGGCGGCCACGAGTAACCACCGCTCGGAATAGCAGCGAACAACCAGCGACCAGCCGCTATAATCCAACCGAGATGCGTAGCGCAGAGATACGCAGCGCGTATCTATCGTTCTTCGAGAAGCGCGGGCACACCGTCGTGCCCAGCGCGTCGCTGCTTGCGAACGACCCGACGCTGCTCTTCACCAACGCCGGCATGGTGCCGTTCAAGGACGTGTTTCTCGGCAACGAGCAGCGCTCCTACGCGCGCGCGACCTCGGCGCAGCGCTGCCTGCGCGTGAGCGGCAAGCATAACGACCTGGAGGAGGTCGGCATCTCGCCGCGGCACCACACTTTCTTCGAGATGCTGGGCAACTTCTCGTTCGGCGACTACTTCAAGGAGGAGGCGATCGCCTTCGCCTGGGAGCTGCTCACGAAGGAGTTCGGCCTGCCGCCCGACAAGATGCACCCGACGGTCTACGAAGAAGATGATGAGTCGGCGCGGATCTGGTCGAAGATCATAGGCATCCCGGCCGACACGGTGGTGCGCCTGGGCGCCGACGACAACTTCTGGAGCATGGGCGACACCGGCCCCTGCGGCCCGAACTCGGAGATCATGTACGACCGCACCGGTCGCTGCCTGCGGGACGGGAGCGACTGCCCCCTCACCTGCGACTGCGATCGCTGGTGGGAGATCTGGAACCTGGTCTTCATGACCTACGACCGCTCGAAGGACGGCGCGTTGACGCCGTTGCCGAAGACCGGCGTGGACACGGGCATGGGCTTCGAGCGCATGTGCGCCGTGCTGCAGGGCGTGGAGAGCAACTACGAGACGGACGTCTTTACGCCACTGATCGAGCAGCTGCGCGAACTCACCGGCGACAGCGATATTACGTCCGAGCGGAGGGGCAGCTATCGCGCTGTGGCCGACCACGCGCGCGCGGTGTCGTTCCTCATCGCAGACGGCCTGATGCCATCGAACGATGGCCGCGGGTACGTGCTGCGTCGGATCTTGCGCCGCGCGTCGTATCAGGGCAATCTTCTCGGCCTCGACCGACCGTTCCTCTCCGATATCTGCAGCGTCGTCATCGACACCATGGGCGACGCATACCCTGAGCTTCTTGAAGCGTCGCCGCGTATCCTCGAGCTCGTGTCGGATGAAGAGGAGCGCTTCCTTAACACCCTCGACGCGGGGCTGACGAGGCTGGAGCAGATCATCGGGAATGCGTCCCTTCGAACGGCTCAGGGTAAGCGCCCACTCGCCACGCTCAAGGGCGAGGAGGCGTTCCGCCTGCACGACACTTACGGCTTCCCGCTCGACCTGACGCGCAAGGTGCTCGAGTCGCGTGGTTGGGCCGTGGACGACGCGGGCTTCGAGAAGGCGTTAGAAGAGCAGCGCGAGCGTGCGCGCGGAGCGCTGGCTCGGGAGCGCGGCCAGGACGAGGCGCTGCTCGCAGCCACGAATGACCTGGAGCCTACCCGCTTCGTCGGCTACGAAACGATGACGTCGGACGCGACGGCGCTTGTCGTTCACACAAATGAGGACGTCGTCGATCTCGTGCTCGACGTCTCGCCGTTCTACGCGGAGGGCGGCGGGCAGGTGGGCGACCTGGGCCAGATCGTCGGGACGGATGGTGAAGCGCAGATCGAGGCGGTACGCCGGTTGCCCAACGGTGTGTTCGTGCACAGCGGCAGGGTCGCCCGAGGTCGCATCGCCAAAAGCGATAACGTGCGCGCTGAGGTGGACGAATCGACCCGGCGCGCGACGATGCGCAACCACACCGCGACGCACCTGCTGCATCGTGCGCTACGCATCGTGCTGGGCCCGCAGGCGAAGCAGGCCGGCTCGCTGGTCGCGCCCGACCGCCTGCGTTTCGACTTCCTCCACAGCAAGCCGCTCACGGACGACGAGCTGCACGAAGTCGAACGCCTCGTGCGCGAGCAGGTGTTGCTCGACCGCGCCGTGCAGACAAACGTGATGGCGCTGCAAGAAGCGCTCTCGCTCGGCGCGGACGCGATGTTCGACGAGAAGTACGGCGAGCAGGCACGGGTGGTGACCGTGCCCAACGGTGACGAGCCCGTCGACCAGCTCAGGACGACGCCCTTCAGCCGCGAGCTGTGCGGCGGTACGCACTGCCATGCAACGGGTGAGATCGGCGCATTCGCAATCACGGAACAGCGCAGCGTGGGCGCGGGCGTGCGCCGCATCGAGGCGGTGACCGGCTTCGGCGCGTATGAGTGGCTCGACCAGCGCCGCCAGGTGGTCGACGAGCTGAGCCGCGAGTACAACGTTCCGCCCGCCGAGCTGCCCGAGCGCCTGCGGGCGCTTCGGGAGCGCGCGGAGCAGCGGCAGACGACGCCCACGACCGCCCTACCCGACCCGAGCGACGTTCTGGCTCGCGCAGAGCAGCGCGACGGCACGCTGCTCATCATTGACAAGCTGGACGGTGTCGACGCGACGGTGCTACGCGAGTTCGGCGATGCGCTACGGAGCAAGGCGCAGTCGGCCGCGGTTGTATTGGGCTCAGTGCACGACGGCAAGCCGTCACTACTTGTGATGCTCACGCCCGATTTGGTGCAGAGCGGTCTCGACGCCGCGAAGCTGGCGAAGCAGCTCGGCAAAGAGATGGGCGCGGGCGGCGGCGGCCGGCCCGATGTCGCCACCGCCGGCGGCCGCGACCCCGAGCGCCTGGACGCCGCCCTGGCAAAAGCGCGCGAGCTGCTGCAACACACGTAGCGCCACCTTGCGTAACTGCGCCGCGTAGCCGGGGCTTTCCAGGTCAGCGCCGTCGATCTGGCACGCGATTGCGCTCGTGCTAGAATGGCTCGCAGTCCCACGAAAGAGGTGACCGATGACATCGAGCCTAGAAGAGACGTACACAGCGCCCGTGCCTCAAGACCCGCCCGACACGGGCGACGAGCCGAAGATCGCGCTCGCCATCGCCGCCCACCCGGACGACGCCGAGTTCGGCTGCGCGGGCACCGCGTAGCTCTGGACGCAGCAGGGCTGGGAGTTCTACCAGCTCATCTGCACCGACGGCTCGAAAGGCACAGACGACCCGGAGCTCACGGCGGACCGCCTCATTCCCATGCGGCGCAAGGAGCAGCGCGCCGCCGCCGAGGTGCAAGGCGTGAAGGACGTCTTCTTCCTGGAAGGCCACGTCGATGGGGAGCTGACCTACGGCCGCGAACTGCTCGGCGACATCGTGCGCATCATCCGCACGCTCAAGCCCTACGCCGTCTTCACTCACGACCCAACGCAAATCATCGTCCGTAACAGCTTCATCAACCACTCCGACCACCGCAACGTCGGGCTCGCGACGGTCGACGCGGTGTACCCGACGGCGCGCGATCGCTGGAACTTCCCGGAGCAGATCAAGGAAGGCCTCGAGCCGCACCACGTGCGCGATATCTTCATCTGGGGCTCGGACGAGCCCAACTTCGTCGTCGACATCACGGACGCGCTCGAAATGAAGATCCAGGCGCTGCTCCGCCACGAGAGCCAGAGCCACGCGAAGTCGGCGAACGAAGGCGACGGCAGCTTCCTTGAGTTCATCAAGCAGCGCTGGCGGACCGAGGACGGTCGCTACCTGGAGCGCTTCCGGCGCGTGTCGCTGTTCCGTTAGGCCTAGCCGCTCGATGACGGCTCGCTTCTGCCCGCAATGCGGTACCGCTCTCACGCGACGCGTCGCGTTCGGCAAGCGGCGGCTCCTTTGTCCAGCGTGCGGCCACGTGCAGTTCCACGACCCGAAGGTTGCCGTCGGTGTGCTCGCGGAGCGGCGGGGCAAACTGCTTCTGGTCAAGCGCAACCACGAGCCTCGCATGGGCGCGTGGTCGTTCCCCTCGGGCTACATCGACGCGGGCGAGGTGCTGGAAGAGGGCGCGATCCGGGAAACCAAGGAAGAGACCGGCCTCGACATTCGCATCCAACGCCTGCTGGGCGCGTACTCTCGGGCAGGCGAGCGCGTGATCTTCCTCGCCTACGCGGCACGCGTCACCGGCGGCAAGATCGTCATCGGCGCGGAGTGCCAGGACGTGCGCTTTTTCCCGCCAGACGACCTGCCGCCGCTCGCTTTTTCCCACGACGATGAGATCGTTCGGGCGTGGCGCGGCAGCCGGTGAGCTGATCGCGCGTTGGCGCCGCAAACGAGTCGCCCACTATACTAAGGCCGTTCCGCATTCCAACCTCGGAGGTACGCCATGCCTGACGCCCCCAGCTACCAGCACATTACGTACGAGAAGCGCGGCCGCATCGCGCTGGTCACGCTGAACCGGCCCGATAAGCTCAACGCCTGGACGCCCATCATGGAGATGGAGTTCATCGACGCGGTCAACCGCACGGCAGCGGACGGCGGTCTCTCGGTGCTCGTCGTCACGGGCGCAGGGCGTGGGTTCTGCTCGGGCGCTGACATCGGGCGCTGGTCGGACGATATCGCTTCGAGCGGCAATAGCACGCCGCGATCGCCGCTGCTGAACCAGGAGGGCAGCCCAGAGGTGCCGATCGCGCTCAGCCGTGGCAAGCCCGCGATCGCGGCGATCAACGGCCCATCGATCGGCATCGGGCTGACGATGCCGCTGGCCTGCGACATTCGCATCGCGTCGGACAAAGCGACGTTCTCGGCGCGCTTCGTGAAGATCGGCCTGACGCCGGAGTGCGGCAGCACGCGCTACCTACCGCTCGTCGCCGGCTTCGGAAACGCGCTGTATCTCGCGCTCACCGGCCGCATCATCGACGCTGGCGAAGCGAAGGAGCGCGGCCTCGTCGACCGCGTCGTGCCGCACGACTCGCTGATGGACGAAGCAATGGCGCTCGCGGAAGAGATCGCGGCGAACCCGCCAAACGCCGTCTGGGGCGCGAAACGACTCCTGCACGAGAACGCCGTCGAGCCCAACCTGCGCCGCCTCGTCACGCAGGAGAGCTACTCGATCCGAGAGCAACGGCGTCTGCCAGACCACGCCGAGGCGGTCGCCGCGTTCATGGAGAAGCGCCAGCCGAAGTTCCAGTAGGAGGACATCGATGCAAGCGACGCAAGACCCGACCACCGCTGCCACGCTCGATGTGATCGAGCGCTTCAACGAGGCGTTCAACAACCACGACGTCGACCACGTGATGGCGCTGATGACGGACGACGTGGTGTTCGAGAACACCTCGCCCTCGCCGGACGGCGAGCGTTACGAGGGCCAAGCGGCGGTGCGAGCGTTCTGGGAGCGCCTCTTCGCCTCGTCGCCGCAGGCTCACTTCGAGAGCGAGGACATGTTCGCGGGCGGCGACCGCTGCACGGTGCGCTGGCGCTACACCTGGGTGAGCGGCGACGGCAGCAAGGGCCACGTTCGTGGCGTGGACGTCTTCCGCGTGCGCGACAGCAAGGTGGCCGAGAAGCTCTCGTACGTGAAGGGCTAGCCGCGTGGATCGCTGGGGCTTCACCTTCCCACTCGACGGCCTGCCGCTGCCCGCGCACCGCGAGGTCATGCAGCAGGCCGAGTCGTGGGGCTACACCGACGCCTGGACGGCGGAGGTCGACGGCGCCGACGCGTTCATCCCGGCCGCGCTCGCGGCATCGTGGACGACGAAGATGCGGCTGGGCACCGCGATTGTCAACGTCTTCACGCGCGGGCCGGCGCTCCTCGCGATGGAGACGGCTGCCGTAGCGGAAGTCGCGCCCGATCGCTTCTGCCTGGGCATCGGCTCCAGCTCACCGGCGATCGTCGAGAACTGGAACGGCGTGAAGCTTGAACGCCCGCTCGAGCGCGTGCGCGAGACCGTCGCGTTCCTGCGCTCGGCGCTGAGCTACGAGAAGACCGCGAACGAGGCGCTGGGCGTGCGCGGCTTCCGGCTCTCGCGTCGCTACGCGAAGACGCCACCGATCTTCATCGCGGCGCTGCGGGAGAAAATGCTCGCGATGACCGGCGCGGTCGGCGACGGCGTGATCCTGAACTGGCTCGCCCCGCACGACGTTCCGAAACCCGTCGAGATCTTCCGTCGCGGCGCGCAGGACGCCGGCCGCGACCCCGACTCGCTCGAAGTGGCCTGTCGCATCTTCGTGCTGCCCAACGTCGACGATAACATGGTGCGCTTCATCGGGCGCCGCGCGGCGGCGGCGTACCTGAGCACGCCGGTCTACAGCGCCTTCCACGAATGGCTCGGCCGGGGCGAGTTGCTGCGCCCGATGCTGGAGGCGTGGCATTCGGGCGACCGACAAGGAGCGCTGGAGCTGATTCCGGACGAGCTGCTGCACGACCTATTCGTCACCGGCAGCCGGCAGGAGTGCCTGGACAAGATCGACTCCTACCGTCGCAACGGCGTCACGCTGCCGATCCTGGCGTTCCTGCCGACGACGCCCGACCCGAAGGAGCTGGGCCAGCGCATGGTGGACACGCTACGAGAGCTGGGGCGGCCATAATACTCGACGGGCAGCTAAAGCTTGGCTTTCGCCTTATCTTAGGAACTCCTCACTCATCCCCCACCCAAGGCGGGTTCGTCACGAGGAGCTTGTCGCGCACGGTGCGGCGG
>JBAROU010000196.1:0-12711 GCA_049642385.1 Dehalococcoidia bacterium
GCCCACTACCTGCCGCTCTTCTGGAAAGTGGCGCCGCACAGCGCCATGACCGAGGAGGGCCCCCAGACCATCATCCGCCGCCACCTGAATAGCTTGCGTGACGCCCTGGGCTAGCGGTAGATTGCGACCGGCGCGCGTTCCACCACCGTTCTCAGCGATGAGGGAGACGAGATATGACCCGCACGATTCCGCTGATGCTGCTCCTTGCCGTCTTCTTCCTGGTTGCCTGTGGTGACGGTGGCGATGGCGACGGGACAGCGGTCGCGCCCACACTGAGCTCCGGCACCCCTACAGTAGAGCCCGAAGCGGCCGCGCCGCGCTGCGAGCCTGCTCTTGAGCACGCTGCAGGCACGTTTTCGGACGAGACGATCACCACCTCTGACGGCCGCGCACGGACGTACATCATGCACGTCCCGAGCTCCTACGACGGAAGCGAAGCCGTGCCCCTGCTGCTGAACTTCCACGGCTTCGCCCTGACCGACGACTACTACTCCGAGTACACCGGGTTGAACGCGAAGGCCGATGAGGCCGGGTTCGTTGCCGTCACTCCTCAGGGCTTGAGCGCGGCACCGGGCGGGCCGCCTGGCTGGAACTTCGGCCAGCGGAGCGACACCGCGCCGGACGACGTTGCTTTCGTCGCGGAACTCCTCGATAGCCTGGAAGCGCAGCTCTGCATCGACTCGGCGCGCGTCTTCTCCACGGGTTACTCGAACGGCGCGTTTCTCTCGTCCATCCTGGCCTGCCAGCTCTCCGACCGCATCGCGGCCATCGCACCCGTGGCCGGCCTCATGTACCCAACGTCGGACGACGGTGAGTCGGATTGCGCGGCGCCGCGGCCGGTGCCGGTGATCGCGTTTCACGGAACGGCTGACGCCCTCGTCCCGTTCAATGGCCGGCCCGGGGGCGGCCTGTTCGTTGTGCGAGACGTGGACGACGAGGTGATTCCGGACTGGGCGGCGCACAACGGCTGCACCACGATGGTCGAAGAGAACCCGGCACCGGGCATCCGTCTGGTGAAGCACGAGGACTGCAGCCAGGATGCCACGGTGGAACTCTATGCCATCGAGGACGTTGACCCTGCGACTCCCGGGGAGCAGGGCGGCGGACACACCTGGCCGGGCGCAAGTGGCGACGATGCCAACAATCCCACGACGCGAGCGATCAGCGCGAACGACTTGATCTGGGACTTTTTCCAGGCTCACCCAATGCCGCAGTCGTAGGATGCCGGCGGCCGAGCGTAACACCCGCATCGTTCACTGTTACGGGCGTTAACGCGAGCATTCACATCTACACCAACCAGTCGGATGTGGCCTGGCAGGTCAGCCTGCTTCGGGACGGCGCCTGGGCCGTGACGAACGTGGAGTACGCTGGATGCTGTTAGCCGAGCGGGTTCGTGTATGTGGCTCGTGCTCAAGTGCGACCACGTGCCCGGCGCGGCGCCGTACGAGGATGCTATCATTGCGTGCTCCATGAGAGGGACGCCTTCGAAGTCGTAGGAGGGATGATAGTTATGAGGAAGATCGCATTGGCCGCGCCGTGCCTGGCGCTGGTGCTGTTCGCGTGTGGCGGCGGCGGCGATGGCGGAGAAGATACGCCGTCGGAACCCGAACCGACGGCTACGCAGGCCGAAGTCATCGACGAGCCGACCGCTACCGAGGCCGCCGCGACAGTAGTCGAGAGCGTCGCGGTCCCCCAAGAGCTGGTCGACCTGATCAACGGCGATATCGCAGAGGGAAACATCAGCGGGATCGAAACCGATCAGCAGTTCGTGCCGGAGGAGTGTGGGAGCGCAGGCCTGGCGTCGGACGATGTCTGCCTGCGCTCGGACAGGACGACGGTCTCCGAAACGGAGGCGACGATCGCGATTCAGTACGCCGCCTCCGATGGGCTCTGGGAGGTCGACGTGGAGAGAGACGATGCCGCTGGTGCGTGGCGCATCAGCGGCGTAGCGACCTATCAGTGACGGGGCGCTCTCCACGGCGGGCAACTCAGTTCGTCGAAGCGGCCTCCAACCGAAGTGACACAATCTTACCGCCGACCAGCTCCAGCGTGATGGAAGCAGACGTTGGCTGGTCCGCGCCCGGGCTCGCACGTATCTCCAACACGTCGGTTATTTTGGTGTTGCGAAACCCGGCAACGCCATCGAGGTAGTGCAGGTCGAAGAGTTCCGCCTTCGTTGAGGTCAGGCTAACCTTGTCTGCCACCTCGCGCTCGACTTCTTGCTGGATGGCCTCCTTGCCCGTACAGAGAGCGGGGGAGCATGCCGGTTCGACTTCGAAGATGGCGTCGTCTGCGAAGAGCGCCATGGCAGCAGCGACGTCGCCGCGGTTGATGCTATCGATGTATTCCTGGTACAGCGCCGGTCCGCGGGGGGCCCAATACGTGGCGGTCTGTTGATCGGAGATGTCGAGCGCCCCCCAGCGGAACGCTGAGAGCTTGCCGCCCTCCATCTCCACCGTAGGGGTGGCGATGAACCGGTCTATTCCAGCCTCGCGAGTGCCGTCGGTTCTCACCTCGCAGCGGGCGTTCGCCATGTTACCGGAGCCCTCGGCACTGCAAGCGCTGAAGCTGAGGTGCTCCTGAATGTAGAACTCGATGTCCGTTTGGATCGCTGCCTTGTCAGCGCACGGCGTTATGTAGCAGAAGGGTCCTCCCTCTGAAACCGCGTCATCGGAAAAGAGCGCCATTGCGGCGGTCACGTCGCCGCCGTTGATAGCATCGATCAACTGCTCGAGGAGCGGCGAGGCGCTGGCCTGCGTCGTGGGCGTCGGCGCCGTGGGCGTCGGCAGCGCTTCCTCGTCGCCGCCTCCGCAGCCGATGCCTAGCGTGAGCGCACCGGCGAGAAGCGCGAACAGGAAGCCCGACCACCATGGTAGGGCGCGAAGAGGAGGGCGCATGAATTCACCTGTGTCTTTACGGAGCTTGGCCGGACACGGCCTCCCCACGGGGTGGGACCGCATCTGCCACCTGTCGCCTGCGGTCCTGACACCGCCAGGTGCGCGCAGCCTAGCATCGCCCGCCCGCAACGTCAACCGCTAAGTCGTAAGCTTGTTCGATCGTCCGCCCACGCCCACGAACGTGTCCCGGAAGCGGTGCTCGTCCAGGTGGAGGAGCACATTGTACGTCCCGAAGCGCCGCTCGTCGTACTCGACCTGATCGAGCGGCTCGATGGGGTCGTCCGCCGGGTCCCAGAAGACGCGCCGGATGGCGTAGGTCGTCGTGCGTTCGGCCGGCGTGCGGCCCATCTCGCGGATCATCGCGCGGAACTGCGCCGGGCGCACGAGCTGACCGTGCTGCGCGCCCGCTGCGGTGGAGATGCTTTCGTTGATCAGCGTGCCGCTGAAGTCGTTCGCGCCGGCGTCGAGCAGGAGCTGCGCCAGGCGCTGCCCCTCCTTCACCCACGACACCTGAATGTTTTGGATATAGCGCCCCAGCATGAGCCTCGCGACGGCGTACATCTTCACGACCTCCGGCCCGGTTGCGCTATCGCGAATATCGGGTTCGAGCCCCTTCTGGTACATCGGCGCCTCGCTGTGGACGAAGCTGAGCGGCACGAACTCCGTGATGCCGCCCGTGCGACGCTGAATGTCGCGCAGCAACGCCAGGTGGCGCGCCTTGTGCTCCGACGTCTCGAGGTGGCCGTACATGATCGTCGACGTCGTCGGCAGGCCGAGCTCGTGTGCCGACGTGATCACCTCGACCCATTGGTCGACCGTGATCCGGCCGGGCGAGATGCGGTCGCGCACGTCCTGCACCAGGATCTCCGCCGAAGTGCCCGGCAGGCTGTCGACGCCGGCGTCTTTCAATCGACGGAGGAACTCCGGGATGCTGCAGCGCGATCGCACCGAGCCGTAGAGCACCTCCTCCGGCGAGAAGCCGTGGATGTGCAGATCAGGCAGCTCCGCCTTGAGCGCGCGACAGAGGCGCTCGTAGAGGTCGCCGTCCATCTTGGGCGGCAGGCCGGCCTGGATGCAGACCTCTGTCGCGCCCAGCTCCCACGCCTCCTTCGCGCGCCGCACGATCTCCTCCGTGGGCAGCAGGTAGCCTTCCTCGGTGCGATGGTCGCGGCTGAACGCGCAGAAGCCGCAGCGCTTGATGCAGACGTTGGTGAAGTTGATGTTGCGGTTGACGATGTAGGTGACCAGGTCACCGGCCTGCTCGCGACGCAGATAGTTCGCCGCGAGGACGAGCGCGCGCATGTCCGCGCCGACGCAATCGAACAGCGCGACGGTATCGTCGATCGAGAGGTCGTCGCCCGCCAGCGCGCGGTCGATCGCCGAGGCTACGCTCGGCGTAAGCGTGCCGAGGAGGGACTCCAATGTTTGGATGTCGGGCCGAGCGCCCGAAGTACCATCGTAGCCGAAGCTTTCCAGCCTCGGTGTCCGCGGTGCGCTCTTCTGCCTCCCGTTTGCCGTGCCTTGCTTTCTCACCATGTGTGTTCCTCCGCTCGTACCAGGCCCGAGGCGTCCGTCCACCGCTCGACCTGCGGTCGGCCGCCGTCGCGCACGAAGCGATCGTTCGTGACGAACTCCGGATAAAGCGCCAGCCGTTCGCGCAGCTCGAAGCCGGCCTCCTCCGTGACCTCGCGCAGCTCTTCGATCTTTGGCCAGGGCGCCTCCGGGCTGATGTAGTCCTTCGTAATCGGCGAGACTCCGCCCCAGTCGTTGCTGCCCGCCATCAGATAGATGCCGTAGGCCTCCGGCGTGAGATTGGGCGGCGCCTGGATGTTCATCCCCGATCCTAAAATCAGCCGCGCGGCCGCGATGGTGCGTAACATCTCGTAGACGCTCGGCTCGTCGCGATGGCGCATCGGGATGTCCTCCTTCACGCGGAAGTTCTGGACGATCACCTCCTGGATGTTGCCGAACTCCTCGTGCACCTCCTTGATCGCGAAGAGCGAGTCGACCCGCTCCTCCCACGTCTCGCCGATGCCGATCAGGATGCCTGTGGTGAACGCGACGCCCAGCTCGCCAGCTTGGCGCATGGTGTCCAGGCGCAGCTCCGGTATCTTGCCCGGGCAGTTGAAGTGCGCCTCGCCTTTGCCGTGCAGCCGCTCCGATGTCGTCTCCAGCATGAGGCCCATCGAGACGTTGCACTCCCGCAACGAGGCGATCTCGTCGCGGGTCATGATGCCGGGGTTGGCGTGGGGCAGCAGCCCCGTTTCGGCCAGCACCAGCTCACACATCTCACGCAGGTAGGAGACAGTCGTCTCGTGCCCGAAACGGCGCAGGTCGTCGCGGACGAAGTCGTAGATCTCCTCCGGCTTCTCGCCCAGCGAGAACAACGCCTCCTTGCAGCCCTGACGCCGCCCTGCGTTCGCTACCGCGAGCACTTCGTTTGGCGACATGGTGTGCGCTATCGGGTCCTTGGGCCCGCGCGCAAAGGTGCAGTAGCCGCACTTCTGTCGGCAGAGGTTGGTGAGCGGGATAAACACGTTGCGGGAGTAGGTGGCCGTACGCCCCTTGCCCTGCTCGCGCACCAAACTCGCTGCGAACATGAGCGCCGAAAGCTCCGCACCCTGCGCGGCGATGAGCTGGCCGCCGTCGACGCGTGTGAGCCGCTCGCCGCCCACGGCGCGCTGGAGCAACTCCTCGAACGCTGGGTCCAGCCGCTGGTGTGTGTAGAACATCTTTTGGTAATCCTCCAACGCCCGACTCGGTGGTGGGGTAGGTCTTTCCTGCATACTTCCACAGCATTTCTGGTGCAGTGGAAACAAAAAGCCGAGCCCACCGCCCCGATCGTTCGGAGCTTGTGGGCCCGGCACCAGCTTCTCCCGCTGGCAGGTCTCGACACCGGGCCGAACCTGCGACGTACGGATCGTAGGGTAGGGGGTTGGGCGGAGGGTGTCAAGCGCGAAAGTTCTTGTGTGAAGCCCTTCTCATTTCGCGCAATCGGGCGATGGTATAATCGGTGTACGCAGGAGCGAGAGATGTCGAACGATTCGGTAATCCTGGCCGTGCCAGGCACGGCGGAGCTGCACCTTACGACCATCTCCGGGCGGGTGACCGTGCTGGCGGAAGAGCGGTCTGACGTGGTCATTGACTCCGGTGCGCCCTCGAGAGACAAAATCGACACCGACGCTACGGGCCGCATCGCCCTGGCCTCCACGAAGGGCGGTTCGGCCAACCTCGAGATTCGTTGCCCGATGGGTACCGACATCGTGATCGGCACGGTTTCGGGCACGGTCGAGTTGCGCGGCACACTGGGCGAGGTACGCATCACCACGGTGAGTAGCTCCGTGTTCGTCGAACGGGCCGAGACCGTGGACATCCGTTCGATTTCTGGACATATCGAGGTGGAGGAGGTGACGGGGCGCTGTCGCCTCAAGACCAAGAGCGGCAAAGTTTCCTGCGGCAGCGCCGGGCCCGCGAGCGTGTCCACCATCTCCGGCAAGATTCGCCTGGGAAGTGCGACGAGCAGCGTGCTGGCCCGAAGCGCCAGCGGCAGTATCGAGTTGGCGATGATTGGTAAGGGCGATGTGGCGGTGCAAACGATCTCGGGCTCCGTCCGCGTCGAAGTGGCGCCGGGCGTAAAGCCCTCTCCGAAGCTGCGCAGCCTGGCGGGCCACCCGCGCTTCGAGTGTGAAGAAGGGGACGACTGCAAGATCGCCGTTCGGTCGATGTCTGGCAAGATTGAGGTCGTCCCCAGTCGATGAGTGCCGCTGCATCACCCACCGACGTACTCCACGGCACGGTCGTCTTCACGGACATCGCCGGTTTCACCGAGTACACCGCGCTGCGTGGCGACGAAGAGGCGCTCGAGCTGCTCTCGACCCAGGAGCGCATCGTTGAAGACGAGCTGCCGGAGGGCGCGCGCATCGTCAAGCAGCTGGGCGACGGCCTGCTCCTCTGGTTCCCGGACGCCTGTGCCGCCATCGACGCCTGCCTGCGGCTGCAGGAGCGCTTCGAGGAGGAGTCGGCCGACTCGGCCATGCCGCTCTGGGTGCGCGTCGGGATGCACTCCGGCCGTCCCACGCCGCGCGGCGACGACCTCGTCGGGCACGATGTGAACGTCGCCTCGCGCGTCGTCGATGTTGCCAGCCCGGGCGAGGTGCTGCTCTCCGAATCGACGCTGGCCGAGATCGGCAACAAGCTGCCGGAGGTCGAGTTCGAGGAGCTTGGGCCCGTCGTGATGAAGGGTATCCCGGAGCCGGTGCGGCTCTATCGCGCGCTCCCTAATTCACACTGAGCGGGCAGCTCGCGCACTGTTGCGGCAGCCGCTCTCGCGCGTCCGGCGGCACGTACGCGCCCGCTTGCTCGAGCAGTTCGATCGCGGGCCACAACGCCAGCCCCACCACGTTGCAGTAACAGCCCTCGTATTCTGCCACCGGCGCGAGGCGTTCGGCCTGGATTGCGTACGCGCCCGCCTTGTCGAACGGATCGCCCCGCGCGATCGACGCCTCGATCTCATCGGCCGTGTAGTTTCGCATGACGACCTTCGTCATCGCGTGCGTAACGTACGAGCGCTTCCGACGCGGTGCCGCGACGGCGATCGCCGTCACAACGCGGTGCGTCCGGCGGCACAATCGTTCGAGCATGGCGCGCGCTTCCGGCGCGTCGCGCGGCTTGCCCAACAGCGCGCCTTGGTGCGCTACGACGGTGTCGGCGGCGAGCACGACGGCGTCGGGTCGCCGTGGAGCTACCGCGCGCGCCTTCGCCGACGCCAGTCGTCTTGCGACGCGCGCCGGCCGTCCCGCCGCCGCGTCTTCGTCGATGCCGGCGGGTTCGATGTCGAACGTCAGGCCGAGATTCACCAACAGTTCATAACGGCGCGGTGACGCCGAGGCGAGGACAAGCGGCGGCGCGTCTGTCACCGCGCTACGAGTGTGCTGACGGACTCGATGTGGAAGGTGTGGGGGAACATGTCGACCGGCGCCACGTCGCGCAGATCGTAGCCGCCGTCCACGAGGCGGCGTAGGTCGCGCGCGAGCGTGGCCGGGTCACACGAAACGTAGACGATGCGCGCAGGGTGCAGGTCGATTACGGCCTCGACCGCCTGCGGGTGGCAGCCGACGCGCGGTGGGTCGAGGATCAGCGCGTCGACTTCGTCGTCGAGCTCAGGCAACACGTCCTCTGCCTTGCCCAGGCGGTACTCCAGGTTGGCGATGCCGTCGCAGTTCACGCGCGCGTCTTCTACGGCGGAGGCCGCCTCTTCAACCGCGACGACGTATCCCACCTCCGGCGCGAGCAGCGCGGCGAACGTGCCAACCCCGGCGTACGCGTCGACGAGCGTCTCGGTGCCCGTAAGCTCGAGCCGTTCGCGCACGAGCGCGATCAGGCGCTCGGTCTGGGGCGTGTTGGTCTGGAAGAACGACGCGCCGGAGATGCGGAAGCGGCGGCCCAGCAGCTCTTCGTGATACACGGGCTGGCCGGACGCCAGCGACGGCTCGACGTCGCTCAGATCTGGCTGGACCATCACCTCGCCGGTGTTCACCCCCAGCCGCATCGCCACCTGGTGCAGCCCCGCGCTCTTGCCCTGGAGCTTGGCGAGCGCCTCGTTGATCGTCGGGTGCATAATCAGGCACTCGTCGATGCGCAGGAAGCGATGCGAACCGCGCGCGACGAAGCCCACCTCGCCGTCGTCGTTGGCGGAGAAGCGGGCGTGGTTTCGGTAGCCCCACGGGTCGTCCGCGCCGAGCGTCGGCGACACCGGTGGCGCGTCGAACTTGCCGATGCGCCGGAGCTGCTCGCGCATGATGTGCGCCTTTAGCTCGAGCTGCCTGGGGTACGCGATGTGCTGCCACTGGCAGCCGCCGCAGGGCCCGAAGTAGGGGCAGGGCGGCTCGATGCGGTCCGGCGAGGCGTCGAGCACCTCCACCACGCGCCCGAACGCCGCGCCTGGCCGGCGCTTGAACAGCTCGACGACGGCCGTTTCGCCAGGGATGCCGAACTCGGCGAAGATCACCTCGCCATCCAGGCGAGCGAGCGCGCCGCCGTCGTACGCCATGTCCTCGAACGTGACGGTGACCTGCCCGAGTGGCTCGCCGCTGCCGCGACCTTTGGGTCTGCGTCTGGCCATGCTCTATCTTACCTGCCGGACGATTGCCACCGGCGTCCGCTGGCTCCCCTGGCCGAGCGGGTTGTCTGCGAACACGCGCTCGACATGGTGCGCGTCGACGCCGGCGGACGCGCCCAGCACCCTCCGGCCGATGTCGTTCGCGTCGATGATCGCGACGGGCGTGCCGGAGAGCGCGTTCGATATCTCTTCCGCGACGCGCTTCGGGTCTTTCGGCGGCAGCTTAGCGTAGCGATTGTAGGGCGGGATGGTGTAGGGCGTCGGCCCGTCGATCGCGCCCACATCGTGGCCGGCGAAGACGTAGAACCAGCCTCGCTTGCCAAACAAGCGCGGGATGAACGCCAGGACGCCGGCGGCGAAGATGCGCAAGAAGCCGGCCTCGCGCACCGCCAGCTCCATCGTCTCCGGGCTGCCCAGCCCGATGCCGTGGCTTGTCCGCGTGACGAAGCGCGAGCAGAGCCGCGCCCCGAGCGACACCTTGATCTCGTCCACGGGGAAGGCGCGCCCCTGAGCGATCGCGACGATCTTCTCGCTTACGACGACGGTGTCGCCCCCTGCGAGGTGCGGCTGTACCAGGTCACGCACGATCGCCACCACGTCGTCGCCCGCGCTGACGAGCGGCGCGCGCACGGGATAACGCGCGTACGAGACACCGTCGACGTCAAGAACGAGCTGCTTGCCGTCGTTCGGCCGCAGCGACGCTGTATCGCTCATGGGGGTCTCCATCGAAAAACACGCGGAACCACAGCTCCACGTTCAGTATGCGCCAGAAGAGCAGGCTGTTGCTGGTTTTGCCTTCGACGAACCAGCCGAACGCCTCGATAATCTTGTCCGCGTCGAACAGCCCGCGTTCGCGGAACGACGCGCTCGAAAACACCTCGAGCGCGCGGTCGCCTTCGGCGCGCAGCCACGCCACTTCCGGCGTCGTGAAGCCGACCTTCCAGCGTCGGCGCCGGATCTTGGCTGGTAGGTACGAGCCGAGCGCGCTGCGCAGCACGCGTTTGTTCCAGCCATTTCTGATCTTCAATTCCGGCGGCAGCGCGAGGATGAAGTCGACCAGCTCGTTGTCCAGGAACGGCACGCGCGACTCTACACTGAACGCCATCGAGTTGCGGTCCTCGTAGCGCAGCAGCGCCGGCAGGCTGAACACCGAGACGTCCTCCCACAAGCGCTTGTTTAGGTCGTCCTGCATCGGACGCGGGCGTGTCGGCGTGCGCGCTCGATCGGCGAACGCGTGGTCGAGCAGCGACGCCGCGTCGACCGACTTCGCCAGACCGAGGCGCGTCTTCACGTAAGCGAACGACGACGAAACAAGCACGTCGAGCGAGAGCAGGCACTCCCGCGCAAACGCAAACAGCCGGCGCTCCTTGAGGAGCTGGCGCAAGTAGACGAAATAGTACGGCGTGTAGCCCGCGAGCAGCTCGTCGGCGCCCTGACCGTCCAGCAGGACGGTGACGTGCTTCGACGCCTCCTTCATCACCTCCCACTGCGCGAACACGCCAGTGCTTACGAACGGCTCGTCCTGGTGGTAGACGATGCGCTCCAGCTCTGGCCACAAGTCTTCGCGCTTCGGGTAGATCGAGTGCTTCTCCACCGCGACGTCCTGCGTCAGCCGTTCGATGTAGGCCGTCTCGTCATTCACCTCGCCCGGGAAGAGCGCGGAGAACGTCTTCTGCCGCTCGCCGATCACCTCGCGCTCCGGGATTTGCTGGCGCAGCAGGGCGTTGATCGTCGCGACGATCGATGAAGAGTCGAGGCCGCCGCTCAGGCAGCTCCCGATCGGCACCTCCCCGACAAGCTGCCGCCGTACCGAGTTCACAAACAGCTCCTCGAACCTCTCCGCCGCTTCGTGCTCATCGCGCACGTCACCTGTGTCGAACGACGGCTGCCAGTAGCGCTCGACGCGGGCGTCGCCGTCCTGGAACGTCAAGTAGTGGCCGGGGAGCAGGCGTTGAATACCGGCGAAAAACGTCGCGGCGCTGTGGTCGTGCAGACGGTGGACGACGTAGTCGTAGATCTGCGCTTCGTTCGGCTCCGGCCGCACCGCGCGCAAGAGCGCCTTGATCTCGGACGCGAAGTACAGCCGGCCGCCCTGCACGGAGTAGAACAACGGCTTGATGCCGAAGCGGTCGCGGACGAGGAGCAGCTTTCGTTCGGTCGCGTCGTACAGCGCGAAACCGAACATCCCGTTCAGCTCGACGAAGGCCGCCTCGCCCAGCTCCTCATAGAGGTGGACGATCACCTCCGTGTCGGTGTTGGTGCGGAACTGGTGTCGTCTGCCGAGCCGCTCGCGCAGCTCCCGATAATTGTAGACCTCGCCGTTGTAGACGATCACCTTTGAGCCGTCTTCGTTGAAGATCGGCTGGTTGCCGCCCACGCGGTCGATGATCGCCAGCCGCCGGTAGGCGAGCGAGACGTCGTCGGTGACGTAGGTGTCGGCGTCGTCCGGCCCGCGGTGAGCAATGCAAGTGTTCATCGCCTGCAGCAACTCGTCGTCACGCAGTCCGGCGAAGCCCGCGATGCCGCACATGGGTGCAGGATAGAGGGTGGGTGGTGGAGGCGCTACTTACCGCTGCGGAATGCATCCCGCGCACTACGTCGAACGGCGGGCGCTGCTGCTATGAGAACGAGGATGCTGCAGAGCGGTTGGCTGTGCCGTCACGGCCGGAAACCGCGCAGGCGCAGCGAGTTGAGCATCACCGAGACCGAGCTGAACGCCATCGCGCCCGCGGCCAGCATCGGGTTCAGGAAGCCGTAGTCGCCCAGGAACGGCCCGAGTGCGCCCGGTACGCCCGTGTTCGTGAACAGCGGGAAGAGCGCGCCCGCCGCGATCGGGATCAGCGCCACGTTGTAGAAGAACGCCCAGAACAGGTTCTGGCGGATGGTGCGCATCGTCGCCTTGCTCAGCCGGATCGCGGTGGCGACATCGCGCGGGTCGCCCTTGATCAGCGTGATGTCGGACGCCTCCATCGCCACGTCCGTGCCGGTGCCGATGGCGATGCCGACGTCGGCCTGCGCGAGCGCCGGTGCGTCGTTGATGCCATCGCCCACCATGGCGACGACCTTGCCTTCCGACTGGAGCGCGCGCACTTCGTTCGCCTTGTCTTCCGGCAGCACCTCCGCAAGTACGCGATCGACGCCGACTTCGCGCGCGATCGCCTCGGCCGTGCGCCGGTTGTCGCCGGTGAGCATCGCCACCTCGAGGCCCATGCGGTGCAGCTCGGCTACGGCGTCGCGCGCGCCGGGCTTCACCGTATCGGCGACGGCGATCACGCCCGCGACGCGCCCGTCCACCGCGACGAACATCGGCGTCTTGCTCTCCTGCGAGAGCGTCTCGCTGCGGGACCCCGCCCCGTTCATCTCGAAGCGCTGCTCTTGCATCAGGCGCAGGTTGCCCAGCATGAGGCGTCGGCCTTCCACCTGCGCCTTGATGCCGTGGCCGGGCATCGCCTCGAACTCCTGCGCATCGGCGAGCGCGAGGCCGCGCTCCTGCGCCGCCTGCACGATCGCCTCGCCCAGCGGGTGTTCCGAGCCACGTTCGGCGCTCGCCGCGAGGCGGAGCAGCTCGTCTTCGCCCAGCCCATCGGACGTGATGATGTCGGTCACCGACGGCTTGCCTGCCGTAATCGTGCCAGTCTTGTCCAGTACGACGGTGGTGATCTTGTGCGCCGTCTCGAGCGACTCGCCGCCCCGGAT
>JBAROU010000202.1:0-4644 GCA_049642385.1 Dehalococcoidia bacterium
TCCTGCGTCTGAGCGCGTACAACGAACGGCTGCGGGAGTGGGTCTCGAAGCAGGAGCACTGGCGGCCGTACGTAAGGAACTTCACGCTGGGCATCTTGAGCGAGGGGCTGAAGGATCGCGCGATTACGCGTGACCTCGAGTGGGGCCACCTCGTGCCGACGGAAGATGTCGGGTCGGACAAGCGGATCTATGTCTGGTTCGAGAACATCATCGGTTACTTTTCGGCCGCAAAGGAGTGGGCGCAGCAGCAGGGCGACCCGGAGGCCTGGCGTGAGTTCTGGCAGAACCATGACTGCCGCAGCTACTACTTCATCGGCAAGGACAACATCTTCTTTCACACGATCCTCTGGCCGGTGGAGCTGATGGGCTACGACGATAGCGAGGGACCAGCGCTCAACCTGCCCTACGACGTGCCCGCGAACCAGTTCATGAACGTCGGTGGGAAGAAAGCGTCGACGAGCCGCAACTGGGCGGTGTGGATCCCAGACCTGGTCGGGCGCTTCGACCCGGACGCGCTGCGCTACTACCTCTGCGCCGTGATGCCCGAAACGGCCGACTCCGACTTCGCCTGGACCGACTTCGTCGCGCGCAACAACAACGAGCTGGTCGCGACGTGGGGCAACCTCGTCAACCGTTCGCTCACGCTCACGTACCGCAACTTCGATGGACGCGTGCCGGAGCCCGGCGAGCTTGACGAGCGTTCGAACCGGCTCATCGAGCGTATCGAGCAAGGACTGCGCGAGATCGACGAGCAGATCGGCGCCGTGCACCTCCGTGCCGGCCTCTCGACGGCGATGGCGCTCGCCCAGGAGACGAACCGCTACCTGGACGAAACAGCGCCCTGGAAGGCGTTGCCGGACGACAGGGCATCCGCCGCGCGCAGCCTGTACACGGTCATCTGCGCGATCAACGGCCTGAAGATCGCGTTCTCACCCTACCTACCGTTTAGCTGCGATCGTCTGCACGGCTACCTAGGCTTCGATACGTCGCTCCCGGACGATGGCTGGCAGCTCATCCGGCCAGCGCCCGGCCAGGCGTTGCGCGAGCCACAGCCGCTGTTTACCAAACTCGAACCGAGCGTGGCCGAAGAGGAGCAGGAGCGTCTGGCATCGTGAGCGCGGAACTGTTCGATACCCACACGCACGTCCAGCTCTCCCAGTTCGATGCGGACCGCGACGCCGTGCTGAGTCGCGCGCGCGAGGCGGGGCTCGTTGGGATGCTCGTGCTGGGCACAGACGTGGCGACATCAGAGGCCGCGCTCGCGCTTGCGAAGGCGGACCCAGGTATCTTCGCAGCCGCCGGCTGCCACCCGCACGACGCTAAGGACATGGACGATGCTGCGTGGCAACGCCTAGCCGCCCTGGCGCGAGACCCACAGATCGCCGTTGTAGGTGAGATCGGTCTCGACTTCTATCGCAACTTCTCGCCGCAAGACACGCAGATCGACGCGCTGCGACGCCAGCTCGACATCGCGTCGGAGGTCAGCAAGCCGATCGCGCTACACTGCCGCGATGCGAACGACGCGCTCTTCCCACTTATCGAAACGTGGTCGAAGCACATGGGCGGCGCCCTGCCCGATGGCAGGCCGCTGGGCGTAATGCACTACTTCAGCGGCGATGTCGAACTAGCACACCGTTATGTCGGATTGGGGTTCATGATCTCGATACACTGCTCGGTGACCTACCCCAAAGCACAGCAGCTTCAGAACGTGGCGCGTTCGCTTGCGCTCGACACGCTCGTCTTGGAGACGGACAGCCCGTTTGGCCCGCCACAATCGCAACGCGGACAGCGCAACGAGCCGGCGTACGTCTCGGAGGCTGTCGCGAAGATCGCAGAGCTGCGCAGTGAGACGATCGACAGCGTAGCGGAGGCAACGACAGAGAACGCGGTGCGCCTGTTCGCAGCGGCACGTACGCCAGCAGCAGCTGCGACGACCGGCGACCACGGGGCGTACGAGAGAGCGGCACCATGCGCGTAGCGTCGATTTACGAGCCCGTCCAGGAGGAGCTCGCCGAAGTAGAAGCGACCCTCAAGTCGGTCGCACAGAACGAGGACCCGCGTCTCGAAAAGCTGCTTGCGCACGTGCTCTCCACCGGTGGCAAGCGCCTCCGGCCAACGATCGCCCTGCTGGCCGGACACCTGGGCGACTACCGCCCCGAGCTTCTCGTACCCCTGGCCTCATCGATCGAGCTGCTCCATACCGCGACGCTAGTACACGACGACGTGATCGACGACTCGGATACGCGGCGCGGGCGTTCGACGACGAACGCAACGCACCACAACGCCGTCGCCGTGATGTTGGGCGACTATATGTTCGCGCACGCGGCGGACCTCATCTGTCGCACCGAGAGCATCGAGGTGGTCAAGCTCTTCTCGCGGACGCTGATGGCGATGGCGTCCGGTGAACTCACGCAGGACATGAGCGCCTACGAGTACGGGCAAGACACGATGGTCTACTTCCACCGCATCGCCGGAAAGACGGCGTCGCTCTTCGCCACGTCGGCCGAAGGGGGCGCGATGATCGCGGCGGTGCCGGACGACTCGAGGGAGGCGCTGCGCAACTACGGCGAGAACGTCGGGATGGCGTTCCAGGTCGTAGACGACATCCTCGACTTCACAGGCGACGAGTCAGCGCTGGGGAAGCCTGCCGGTGGCGACCTCATGCAGGGCACCCTGACGCTGCCGGCGCTGCTGCTGATGGAGCGCCAGCCCGAGGACAACCCGATCTCGAAGCTCTTCGCGAACAGGGAGCGCACGGAGCACCTAGCGGAGGCGATCGCGCTGATCCGCGACTCGGACATTCCGGATGAGTCGTACACCGTTGCGCGCGACTTCCGCGACCGCGCGGTGGCCGCCCTGGACCCGTTGGCCGACTCGCCTGCGCGCACGGCGCTGATCGAGATCGCCGACGAAGTGATCTCGCGCAACGCGTAACCTGTCGCGCACACATCGCTATACTGAGGTGGGAGGTTAGCCTCGTGCCCGTTTACGAATACGCGTGCATGGACTGCAAGAAGGTCGTCAACGTGCTCGTCCGGCGCATGAGCGACGACTCGACACGTTCTTGCCCGAAGTGCGGCGGCAGCGACATGCACCGGCTGATCAGCGGTTTCGCCTTCCACCGCTCGTTGGTGAGCAAGCTCGAGCAGCTGGACCCGAAATACGACAAAATGATCGACGCGTCGAACCCTGACCTCTCGTTCGCCAACCTGGTGAAGCAGTACAAGCTCGACCAGCCAATCAAGAAGACCGACGATTCAGTCGGCGGCTAGCATCGAACGTCAGAGGCGGCAGAGATCAGCTCCGCCGCCTCTGCTTGCTACGAATCGAGTTCTTGCTTAGAGGCCAGCGCAGGTCTTTCCGAACTGGTTCAGCACGGCGAAGATATCGCCAACGCTGACCGCGCCATCGCCGTTCCGGTCATGCAGCGGGTTCATGTTGCCTGTGGCGCCCGACGTACCGAAGCCGGACATATCGTTGTAGATGTCCTGGACACTTACGATCGCGTCGCCAGTGATGTCGTGGAAGTCGTACGGGTCGAGCGGGTCTGAAGCGACTTCATCGCCGAGCTCGTGCTGGGCCTCCGGCTTGTCCTTGCAGTTATCGCCGTCGGTGTCGCCGTTCTTCGGGTCGGTGCCAAGCTCGCCCTCGTCAACGTCCTTGAGCTGCTCGTTGTCGTCGTCGCTGTCACAGGCGTCGCCGACCTGGTCGCCATCGTGGTTCGCCTGGGTAGCGTTAACCTGGGCCTGGCAGTTGTCTGTGCCGTCGTGGGCACCGTCGTTGTCATCGTCGGTGTCCGCTTCGTCTGGGATGCCGTCATTGTCGTCGTCCTTGTCGATGTCGTCCGCCTGGCCATCGCCGTCATTGTCGTGCTCATCGACATCTTTGATCTGGTCGTTGTCATCGTCCTTGTCCTGGCCGTCCTGGACGCCGTCGTTGTCATCGTCCTCGTCTATCTGCGTGGGCAGGCCGTCCTTGTCGGCATCGGGGTCGATGAGGTCGGGGTTGCCATCACCGTTCTTGTCAGGGTCGTCCACATCCGGAGTCTTGTCTTCGTCGTCATCCTCGTCGCAGGCGTCGCCTAGCTTGTCTGCGTCGAGGTCTGGCTGCGCGGGATCGGGCTCTGATTTACAGCCGTCAGCGCCGTCTTCGACGCCATCGTTGTCGTCGTCTTTATCGGCGTCGTCCGCTACGCCATCGTTGTCGTTGTCTTTGTCGCACGCGTCGCCAGCGCCATCGCTATCGCCATCGTGCTGGTCGTCGTTCTTCGTGAGGTGGCAGTTGTCGTTCTTGTCCGGGACACCGTCATGATCGTCGTCGACGTCCTTCTCGTCGTTCTTCGGCTCCGTCGGCTTCGGCGTCGGGTCAGGATTGTCTTTGGGATGCGCCGAGACGCCGACCGAGGCGGCGAACGAGAGCGCAAACGCGCCCACAATGATGGCTAGGATGAACAGCCTGCGCATGATGTACCTCCAGAGCTACCGGAGCGCGACGCGCGGGCTTCGCGCCGAATCTACACCCTCGCTCTTAATTTCGGCGGCTGTGGAGGATTCCGTTGTGGCCGATCGACCGCGCCAGTCAGACGATGATGTGCTTAGCGTAGCTTGCGAGGCATGCGGTTGCGGGTGGGAGCAACGCGAGAGT
>JBAROU010000209.1:0-1857 GCA_049642385.1 Dehalococcoidia bacterium
GCATTCCGCAGGGCATGTCATTGCATCTGCTCTGGGGCATCTGCCGTAGGCCATTGATAGTGCGGCAGGTTTACCCCGGAAGCAGACGAACATGGCGCGGCGCTTTTGACCCTGGCTGTGTGAAAACTCCACCGATGCTATGATTCCGCTGTTGAATCGGCGGGGGCATTGATGAAGGGCTTCGTTGCAGGGGCGGAACGCGCGCAGGCATCGCTGTTGCCGGAATGCCTCGAAGACTGGGTCGACGAAAGCAATCCTGTTCGCGTGATCGACGCGTTCGTCGATGCGCTCGATCTTGCCGATCTGGGGTTTGACGGGGTCGAGCCCGAGGCGACGGGGCGGCCGTCCTACCATCCATCAACTCACCTGAAGCTCTACATCTACGGTTATCTCAACCGGGTGCAGTCGAGCCGCCGGCTTGAGCGTGAGGCCGGCCGCAACGTCGAGGTGATGTGGCTGTTGCGGCGCCTCGTCCCTGATCACAAGACCATCGCCGACTTCCGCAAGGACAACGGCAAGGCGCTGCGCAAAGTGTGTGCCCGCTTCGTCGAGCTCTGCCGCGAGATGGGGCTGCTCGCGACGGCCAGCGTGGCGATCGACGGCAGCAAATTCAAAGCGGTGAATAATCGCGACAAAAACTTCACGCAGGCGAAAGTGGAGCGGCGGCGCAAGCAATTGGAAGAGAGCGTGGCACGCTATCTGGCCCAGCTTGACACGGCCGACCTGCAGGAGCCGTCGGAGACGATCACGCTGACGAAGACGCGGCTCAAGGAGAAGCTGGCGAAGCTCGACGAGGAGATGAAGCGCCTGGCGGCGATCGAGAAACAGATGCTCGCCACTCCCGATCGGCAGATCTCGCTGACCGATCCCGATAGTCGCTCGATGGCGACAAGTGGCCGAGGCTCCGGCGTCGTCGGCTACAACGTGCAGACGGCGGTCGATACTGAGAACCATCTGATCGTCACGCACGAGGTGACGAATGTGGGCTCGGATCGTTCACAACTTGCAAACGTGACGAAGGAGGCAAAGGCGGCGCTGCACACGGAAAAGCTCGATGCCGTCGCCGATCGTGGCTACTTCAATGGCGAGGAGATCCTGGCCTGCGAGCAGGCCGGCATCACGGTGACGCTCCCCAAACCGATGACGTCGGGCGCGAAGTCGGAAGGCCGCTTCGGCAAGCAGGACTTCGTCTATCTGCCGGCGGAGGACGCCTATCGCTGCCCGGCCGGTGAGAAACTCAAGTATTATTATACCAACGAGGAAAAAGGTCAGAAACTCCGCCGTTATTGGACGAACGCGTGCCGGACCTGTCCGCTCAAGGCTCAGTGCACGAAAGGACCGCAACGCCGTATCACGCGATGGGAACATGAGGAGGTAGTCGAAGCGGTGCAGAAGAGGCTCGATAAAAATCCGGACGCCATGCGTCGGCGGCGCGAGACGGTTGAGCATCCCTTCGGTACACTGAAAATGCGGATGGGCGCGACGCACTTCCTGATGAAGACGCTGCCGAAGGTGGCCGGCGAGATGGCACTGCACGTGCTCGCCTACAATCTGACGCGCGTCATGAACACCGTCGGCGTCAAGCCGCTGATGGCGGCGATCGCGGCCTGAGACGGCCCGACTGCAAGCTCTGCAGAGCCTGAGAGCCAGTCAGGATGGCCCGATGATCAACCAGGTTGCCTCCCAGACCGAAATCGGAAAAATATGCTCGAAACAGTCACCTTGCGGCGCATCCCGCCTGTCGCGGCCCGCCGATACCCCCTCCGGCGCGTTATCACACAGCCAAGACCCGCAGCGGTCCTTGCTCGCGGTGCCCCTTCGCAACGCAGCATTGCCCGAGCGCACAGTGCGAGATCA
>JBAROU010000160.1:0-22573 GCA_049642385.1 Dehalococcoidia bacterium
CTTTGAGCTTGACTTCTCTTGCCCGGGTGGCTCAGGACCCGGTGGCATGAGCCAGCCGGGCCCGATGAGTGCGCCTGCTGGCACCCCTTCAGTCAATTCGGTACTCGACTTGGTGCCGAGGGTCGTCCTTGGCCCACCACAGGTTGACGATCCACAGCTTGGGAGTCACTTCCTTGACTTCATCGGCAACTACGTCGATCCAGCGCTGAGCAACGCGACCGTCGAGTGCTCAAGCGCGACATTGCCCACAGCAGTATCGCCGACAGCGGTCGTTGGGCCAACGGCACTGCCCAGCACCGGTCTGGAACCGCTGAACACAGATAACGGTATGGATGGGCGGGTCTGGGTGATCACTGGACTGCTGCTCGCCGCTGGCATGGCCGGTCTCGCGGTGTACGGCTGGCGCCACACGCATGGTAGAACCGACGCAGGATAGACGGCGGCGGGGTTAGTAAGGAGGAAACGAACAGATGAGCATAGCAAAGGGATTTAGGCTAGGAGCCTTCCTCGTGGCAGCGGCGATTATTGGTGTCGTCGTGACTCTCGCCATGGGGCATTCACGGGCAGGCACGTCCGAGGCAGGATCGCCGGGAGCGATGGCTGTCGACTGTAACTCAACGACGGCCGGCACCCAGACGAACTGCACGTACGCACCCGGGTCGACGTTCAGCGTCGATCTTCGCGCCACGGCGGTGCCCACGGGTATGTACTACGCCTTCCAGGTGAAGCCCCGTTGGACCGCTGGAACGCTGACGTACCTGCCGGCTGCAAGTGCGGCCACTGAGGCTGTCTGGCCGGACTGCCAAATCCAGGCCAGGATTGACAACCAGCCAGGTGACCCGTCCATGGTCTTCGGCTGTGTGCCGCTGAACCCGACGTACCCGGGCTCCAGCTATGTGGGCGTGATCGTTCGGATTCAGATGCAGTGTGGACAAAGCGGCTCGTCTCCCATCGATCTGGTCCCACGGACGAACCCTGATGACCCGCAGCTGGGGACGCACTACCTGGACTCGATTGGTGTGCCGATAGACCCAGCGCTGGCTGGCGCCACGGTCAACTGCGCGGTGCCGCCGACGAACACGCCGACGAACACGCCGACGAACACACCGAGTCCGACGCCGTGCCCGGGTGGCATTTGCCCCACGGACACGCCGACGAACACGCCGATCAGCCAGCCCAGTGCGACGGCCATTGCGCCGACGTGCGTTACGCCAATTGACATCGTGACCGTGCTAGATGGCTCGGCGAGCATCTTCTCGTCTGACTTTGTGCTGATGCAGCAGTTTGCAAAGGACCTGTCCTTCCACTTCGAAATCGGACCGGCAGCGGCTCACGTTGGCGTTGTCCAGTTCAGCAGCGAAGGGGACGGGAAGGTAGAGATCAGTCTTTCCGATGACTCGAGTGCGATAAGCGCCGCGATCGACGCAATGGTGCAGCTCGCTGGCGTGACGGACATTCAGGAAGGTGTCGCCCTCGGCCAGGGCGAGATCAACGCAAACGCCCGGAGCGGCGTCGCGCGTGCGATGATCGTGCTCACCGACGGCGCCCACAACGAGCCAGGTGACCCGGTGGCTGAGGCCGACGCGGCCCGGACTGCTGGTACGGAGATCTTCGCGATCGGTGTGAGCCCGTTCGTGGACGTCGCTCAGCTGAACGGCATTGCGAGCGATCCTGACGCCTCGCACGTGTTCCTGGTCGATGACTTCTCCGATCTGCCGACCGTGCTTGACTCCATTGCAAGCGCGATCTGCGGTATTGCTACGCCGTCCGTCCTGCCTACGACCGGTGAAGCCGGTAATGGTGGTGGCGGCGCTGCTCAGTGGCTGATCGTGGCTGGTTTGCTGGCCGCCGCGGCTGCTGGTCTGGGCATCTACGGTTGGCGGTACGCTCGAACTCGGTAGGCCGAGCTACGGGCTGAATTCGTGAAGCACAGAGGGCGCCCCAAAAGGGGGCGCCCTCTGATTTCGCCCTTGACCCTCAGCTCGGCGTTAGAGACGCTGGTAGTGCGCGATGCGTGTCACGCTGCTTAGTACCTGCGCCCTTGTGCTCTTCCTGCTCGCCTGCACGTCGAGCGCTGACACGGCGTCTGAGCCGACCGTTCGGCCACCGCAACCGACGCTGCCACAGGCGCCCCCCCTCACCAACGCTGCCGAATCGCTAGATATCCCGACCTATGATGGCAGCGGCCAGGCCGCGCACCCAGATGTCGTCTCCTTCGCGGACGGGTGGGGTGGGCACACGTACTGGATGGTCATGACGCCTTATCCCTACGATACGTCTGAGCGAGAGAACCCGAGCCTGCTCGTTTCTGAAGATGGACAGTCGTGGGTCGTACCTGCAGGCGTCACCGATCCGCTCGTTTCAACGCCCCCGTGCGACCACAACAGCGATCCTGACCTGGTGTACGACCCGCAGACGGACGAGTTGATGTTGTACTACACGGAGGTGCTCCGCCCCCAGTTCTGCGGCGCCGGCACGAACACAAACTCGGTGAAGCTCATGACCTCGAGTGACGGCGTAGCATGGTCGGAGCCGAAGACCGTGATGGAGTTTGACCTCGGACGTTACCCTGTTTACGTCTCTCCGGCGGTGGTCTACCGCGGCGGCCGCTTCGAGATGTGGATGGCGGGGAACGACGACACGCTGGTGTACACAACGAGCGATGATGGTGAAGCCTGGGCACCGCTCCAAGAGGGGAGCCTACCGGATTCGCTGTGGCACCTGGATGTGCAGTATGTGGCAGCCAGGCATGAGTACTGGATGCTCTACGCTACGCTGCCGGGCACGGGGGGCGAGCTGAAGTTCGCTCGTAGCGCCGATGGGCTCGACTGGGACATGTGCGAGCAGCCCGTGCTCCAGGCGAGCTCCGGCTGGGACAGCGACCGGATCTACAGATCGACGTTTCTCTATGATGAGGCGCGGAACATGCTGCGGGTCTGGTACTCCGCTCGGGATGGTGAGGGCGTCTGGGGAATCGGCTACACCGAGGGTGGCCACCCTGGACTGTCGGGCGGTGCCTGCTAAGCGACTACCCCCAGTCGGGCGCTCCGGGTAGCAAGTCGCCCAGGTCCAGACAGTTCCGCTCAGGTGGTTCGAACTGGGCGCTACAGAGCAGGGCGGTCCTTTGGTCCACCTCCGATACGTAGACGATCCGGTCGCCGTTCGGCGACCAGGACGGCCAGCGTTCGACCGTGACCGTAGCGGTCAGTGGATCGCCTGCCTCGTCTGCGGTCGCAACGTAGATTTCTGAATTGCCGGGCTGTCCTGGTGAGGGCGCGCTGTAAGCGATGCGCTCGCCGGAGCGCGACCAGGCGATGTCCGACGCGTTGGCCAGTGTCAGCACGTTCTTGGCAGCTCCATCGAGGACGAGCACCGTCTTGACCGGCGGCTCATCGCCGGATGCGATCGCGATCGCGATCCGATCGTTGGACGGCGACCAGATGATGCTGGTTACCTGTTCGTTGCTCTGGAAGAACGTGTTCTGCTCGCCATCGTCCGGCTTCACTAACGTGACTTCGACGCCGTCCGGTGCGACGACGGCGACCTGGTCAGCGGACGGCGACCAGGCGGGTACGGTGCCCTTGATGTTGGGAAGCTCAGCGAACGCGCCGCTATCCAGCTCGACGACGCGAAGCTGCCCGTCGTCGTTCGTGAAGGCAAGCCGCGTCCCGTCGGGCGACCAGGAGAACGCCGGGCCGTCTACGCTCGCCAGCGCGCCGTCGGAGAGCGTGGTGGCGGCGCGCGTGGTCATGTCGTACACGCGGAGAGCGCCGGGCTGCGCCGCGGCGTCGTCGGTGACGATGTAGGCGATGCGGTCGCCGGCTGGGGAGAAGCGCGGGAAGAAGACGAAGCCTTGTTCGTCGCTCAACTTCTCCAGCCCGGAGCTGTCCGGCGCGATGATATACAGCCCGTACTGGCCGTCGGGCGCGCGCGCACCGAAGGCGATGCGATCCAGGACGGTGGGGGTAGCCTGAGTGTTCGAATCGCCGCCACCGTCGCCGCAGGCACCCGCTAGCAGCGCTAGAGCGCCGAGGATGAGGAGGGTGGCGGGGAGGCGGTAGATTGCCATGGGAGCGCCCCTATTGTGGAGCCTAGGCAGCGCCTCGAGCAAATGGGGGCAGGAGCGCCCCGAGTTCGGGATATTGACCTTGTACTCGGAGATGCCATGGTCGATACTAGGGTAAGGCGGGCGATAGCTCGCCGTTGTGCTGCTGCTGAGAACGTGATCAACGGCACATATTCTCAGCCGCGATCGGGTCGATACTAGGGAGATGACGACCGAGATTTCAGCCCGACCGGCTTGGTGGGACATCCGACAGTGGAACCGGCTGTCGATAGGTCTCATTGTTGTAGGCGTTACATCGCTGTTGGCGGGTGGCTTGTTCCTCATCTTTGGCGTTCTGAACGGTGGATCAGGCTATAAGGGGCCTGGCAGCGCGGAGGCGTTCGGTCCCGGACTGAAGTACTTCCAGGCTGCGCCGACCGCCGAGCCCACGCCCACCGCGCCGCCGAGCGGCGCAGCGGTGGAAAAGCTCGTGATCCCCAAGTACGGCGTCGAGGGGAGCGTGGTTCCACTCGGCGTCGATTCGCAGGGCGCTATGGAAACGCCTGCAGGGCCCTGGGACGTTGCATGGTATGACTTCACCGCTCGACCGGGTTTCGGCAGCAACGCCGTGTTCGCCGGCCACGTCGACGCGCTGTTCACGGGCAACCCGGGCCCCGCGGTGTTCTGGCATCTCAAGGACCTTGCGCAGGGCGATATCATCGAAGTGGACCTGGCGGACGGGACGGTCTACCGGTACAAGGTGATCTCCCGCTGGTCGGTCGACGGCGAGTCCGCGGACGTCGGGCCGATCGTAAACAAGACGAAGAAGGAAGTTGTCACGCTGATCACCTGCGGTGGCGACGCCGGTACGAGCTACCACGAACGTCTCATCGTACGTGCGGAGCGCATCCACGATGATGGCGCTGCGTCCGCGACTGTGCACCCGTAAGACGAACGACCCCTCGTGATATACTGAGTCGGCCCTCGACGACGAGGCGCCGTCGAGGAGAGGTGTCCGAGTGGTCGAAGGTGCCGTTCTCGAAAAGCGGTAGGGCGCAAGTCCTCGTGGGTTCGAATCCCACCCTCTCCGCCAGACTAAGACGTCAGAAGCGGTGCTAGCCGCTGGGCTCGATCACATGCGGAGAGGTGCTGGAGCGGCCGAACAGGCGCGTCTGGAAAGCGCGTAGGGGAGTCTTCCCCTCGTGGGTTCGAATCCCACCCTCTCCGCCAGAACCCTTCCCAATTACCTCCCTCAGTGCCAAACACGGCTGATACATAGCTCAGCCTCTGGCGTTATCGATCCTGAGGTGCTGTACTTCCCGCGCGCTACCAGCGCCGCTCGTCGACACCCACTCACCGGCCTCTTTCCAGCAGCGACGGCGTCAAGGCCGCGTCCTGGCGCCGTTACGCTCGCCGAGCGGGCCGTTGTCGTCGAGGAGGGCGCATGAGTCCCATCAGCCGTCGATTCAGGCTCTGGCCGCTTGTCTCTGCGCTCGTCACGCTGGCCGGCGTCGCCTCGCTCGTGGTGGGAGGGATCTTCTTCTGGCTGGCGTTCTTCGGCGCTGACGACGAGAGCTTTGGGAGTGGCCCGGAGACGGTGACCGCGTTCGGGCCGGGCCTCGACGATATCCTCACGCCGCGATCGACCGATGTCGCGCCGACACAGCCCGTTCCGACGTCGCCGCCCAACACGTCGCCTGTTACCCGTATCCTCATCCCCAAGTTCGGCGTCGACGCGAACGTGGTGGCGTTGGGGCTGGACGCGCAAGGGGTGATGGAGGCGCCGGACGGCCCGTGGGCCGCCGCGTGGTACGACTTCACGTCTCCACCCGGCGCGGGCAGCAACGCCGTCTTCTCCGGCCACATCGACTGGTACAACACCGGTGCTGGCGGCGGGCCGGGACCGGCCGTGTTCTGGCACCTGAAGGACCTGGAGGTGGGCGACCTCATCGAGGTGCGCTTGAAGGACGGTACGGTCTACACGTACCGGACGATCTCCCGGCGGCAGGTGTTTCCGGATGAGGTCAACGTGCAGGCGCTCGTCGGGCCGGCCCAGCGCGAGATCATCACGCTCATCACCTGCGGCGGCACGTTCAACTTCGCCACGCGCCATTACGACCAGCGCGTCATCGTACAAGCGGAACGAGTGGCGAAGCGCCCTTCGTAACGCCGTCTAGGCGGACGGGCGGGTGAGTTCCGAGAAGCGCTGACGCATCTCGTCCTCGGCCTCTCGGGCGGCCATGCGGCCCTCCGCTTGGGCTTCCTGCACTCTGCTCCGCAGCGTCGCTAGCAGCGCCAGAGCGCGCTCTACGGGCGTCTCAGGCTGCGCCAGGTCGACGGCGGCCTGAGGGCCTTCCTCGCTCGGCGAGCTCAGGACGGTGGCTACGACGGCGCCAGCGATCGCACCGGCGAGAATGCCGAGCACAACACCGGGGCCGTGGCCAGACTCCCTGTCTCGCGTTTCGGCCAGCATTTCTTCGATGCTTGCGTCTTCATCGGTCATGGGTGGCTCTCCAAAACTCGAGATCGCTATCCGGGCCGCTGCCGCCGGCCGGCGAAGCCTAACAGCACTGTTAGGACGCGGCGGAGGGCGGCGACGAACCCGTAGATACGGATGATGGGCTTTGCGATCGCTTCGTTGACGAAACTGGTGGTGCCGCGCACGTTGTCCACGGTCTCGCGGGCGGAGTGCGCCATCGGCTTCACCTCGTTGTTGACGAGGCCGCGCACCGTGCCCAGCAGCATCCGAACGGAGACGCCGAGGACGACCGTGACGACGAGCATGGTTAGCAGTAGCAGAAACATCACGCTTCCAGCCGCGATGATCACGATGTCGCGTACGTCATCCAAGCCCAGAACCATCGCTTCTACCTCCGGTCAGTGGGGATCATAACACGCTCAGGTAGCTTGCGCAGCCGGGCGACTTTGATAGACGAGCCATAGGCGCCACACCAGCACAAGGTAGCTCATCCCTCCGAGCACGACGAGTGTCCAGTACGTCTGTCCGACGGCCGACCCGATCGCCGCGAGCAGCAGCCGCACGTCGCGCGAGGCGAGGAGGGCGCCACCGCTAAGGACGTGCCGATAGCCCTCGGCCTCCATACGCGCGCGCGAGTAGCTGACGACAAGGAAGCCGGACAGCGCAGCGAGGCCGACGACGAGCGGCTGCGGGCCCGCCGAGCCCGGGTGTGACCAGGCCCACCAGGCCATACCACCGACGATAGCGGCGTCGGCGAAGCGGTCCAGCACGGCGTCGAAGACGGCGCCGAAGCGGCTCGCGCTCCCCTGTAGGCGCGCCAGGTCGCCATCGACGCCGTCGACGACGGACGACGTCTGGATCAGCACTCCCGCGACGATCACCTGGTTCGTGGCGAACGAGGCGAGCGCACCGAAGGCGACGAGCAGACTCGCCAGCGAGACCTGGTTGGGCGTAATCAGCGTGGGCGCGAGCAGCCGCGCGAGCGGCTGGGAGAGCCGGCGGTTCAGGTAGCGAGAGACGGGCCCCTCAATCGAGGCGGCGCTCATCGTCGGCGAGCAGGCGCTCCGCTTGGCGCAGCTCCTCTTCAGTATCAAGGTCGAGCCAGAAGTGGCCGGTGACATCGCCCGCGGTTAGACCACCGTAGTGGCGCGCGATGCGCGTCATCAGCGCCGCCAACTCCCCCGTGGCCTGCTGATCGCCGGCGGCGAAGGCCTCCGGCTTCCAGTAGGAAAAGCCGGTATCGACGCCCTCCCAACGCTCGAGTCCTTTGCCGAGGTCGACGACGAGCCCGTCCGTCAGGGCGACCTTCGTCGCTTCGTTGGTGCGCTCCTGGCCCATGCTGGAGCGGTCGACAGCGATGGCGCTCCGGCCGTCCACCTGACCGAGGAACGTTCGTAAAAGCGACGCGCTGCAGAGGTGGTCGGCCATGACGAGCAGGAACGGTTCATTGCAGACGAGCGGCAGCGCCGCCGAGAGGGAGCTGGCGTTGCCCTGTGTGTAGTCGCGGTTCCACGCGTAGCGGAGCGTAAGCCCGAACCGGCTGCCGTCGCCCAGGTGCTCCTGCACCTGTTCGCCCCGGTAGCCGAGGACGAGCACAGCGTCACAGATGCCGGCGCGAGCTAACGACGTGAGCACGTAGTCGATCATCGGACGCCCGGCGACGGGCACCATGCTCTTCGGTTGTTCGTCGGTGAGACGTTGTAGTCGGTCGCCTCGCCCCGCGGCCAATACGACAGCCTTCTTTGTCACCAGGTGCGCTCCTAACCGTGGGTACGAAAACGCCAGTCGTCTCGACTGGCTGGCGCTACGTTACCCCGTTATTGAGAAGTTTGTCAAGCGCTGCGTGGCGGCGATGATACCGCCACCTAGCAATTCGTCGCTTCGATAACAGACGACCGCCTGCCCAGGCGTGAGAGCGCGTTGCGGCTCTCGGAAGCGCACCTCGGCGCCGGAGGTCGTGATTCGGATGGTGGCCGGCTGTGCATCCGCCCGATATCGGATCTTCACGTCCGCCTCGAAGTCGTCCGGCGGCGGTTCGCCCGACACCCAGCGCATCGTCTCGGCTGTCAACGCATCGGAGAGGAGGTCGTCATCGCTGCCGATCGTGATCACGTTCAGCTCCGGGTCGATCTCGGTCACGTAGCGCTTTTCGCCCAGAGCGACGCCGAGGCCGCGGCGCTGGCCGATGGTAAAGCCCGCGACGCCTTCGTGGCGCCCGACGACGGCGCCCGCGCTATCGACGATGTCGCCGGCGGTCTGTGGCACGCGCTGCGAGATGAACTCGCGGTAGTCCTCCGTTGGGAGGAAGCAGATGTCGGCGCTGTCCAGCTTGTCGGCGTTGAGCAGCCCCATTTCGCGCGCGAGGCGTCGCGTCTCATCCTTGTGCAGGTCGCCGATCGGAAAGAGCAGCCGGCTCAGGTCGGACTGCGTGAGCATGTAAAGCACGTACGACTGGTCTTTCTCGGCGTCCAGCGCGCGCAGCAGGCGATGGCCTCCGTCGCGTTTGTCGATGCGGGCGTAGTGGCCGGTCGCCAGGTAGTCAGCCTCAAACGCGTCGATGCGCCCGAGCAGCGCGCCGAACTTGACGTGTTCGTTGCAGGGCAGGCAGGGGTTGGGGGTACGCCCGCGCCGGTACTCGTCGACGAAGTAGTCGACGACGCGGGCGCCGAACTGCTCCTCCATGTTCAGCACGTAATGGGGGATGCCGAGCGCATCTGCCGCCGCGCGGGCGTCGTCGATGTCCTCGACGGCGCAGCAGCGGCGCTGGTAACGCGGCGCGAGCGGCTCGTCGTGCGTCCAGAGGCGCATCGTGACGCCCACGACGTCGTAGCCCTGACGTAGGAGGAGGCCGGCGGCGACGGCGGAATCGACGCCGCCGCTCATGGCGACGATCACGCGCTGCTTCGTCATAACGATTCATTATCGCAAGTCACTGGTGCGCTCCACCAGTGCTATACTGGCGCCGTGAACTCGAGAGCGCCCGGCGCCGCGATCTCTAGGAGCCGCTGCTGACGGAGCCAGCCGACATCGCTCGTCGCATCGTCGACCTGTTGGCGGACCGCCAGGCCGAAGACATCGTTCTGCTCGACATCCGGGAGGTGGCGTCGTTCGCCGATTACTTCGTCATCGCCACCGCACTGAGCGGCCGGCAGACGCGGGCGCTGGTCGATACGCTGGAGAAGGAGCTACGGGCGGAGGGCGTGCGGCGCGGGCATGAGGAGGGCGGCGACTCAGGCTGGATGCTGCTGGACTACAGCTCCGTTATCGTGCACATCTTCTCGGCGGAGGAGCGGGAGCACTACGCGCTAGAGGAGCTGTGGCGGCACGGCAAAGAGGTCGTGCGGATCCAGTAGTGCTACTCGAAGATCCAGCGGTCGGTGTCGCGCTCCCAGGAGAGCAGATCGCTCTCGTCGAAGAAGAGTGCGATCTCGCGCTTCGCCGATTCGGGCGAGTCCGAGCCGTGGATCAGGTTGTTCTGGATAAAGATGCCCAGATCGCCGCGGATGGTGCCCGGCGCGGCCTGCTGCGGGTCGGTTGCGCCCATGGCCGTCCGCACGAACGCGACGGCGTTCGGCCCTTCGAGCACGGCGGCGACGAGCGGGCCTGAGGTGATGAAACTGACCAGGCCTTCGAGGAATGGCTTGCCTTCGTGTTCGGCGTAGTGCTTGCGCGCCAGCGCATCGTCCAGGCGGCGCAGGCGCAGCGCGACGAGCTTCAGGCCGCGTCGTTCGAGCCGTGAGATAATCTCACCCACGAGGCCGCGCTGCACCGCGTCCGGCTTGACGAGAATTAACGTTCGCTCCATCTTCTCTTTTCCTGCCAGGCTGAAGCCTGGCCTGCGGTTCCTGGTTTGCTATCGCTTAGCGCTGGGGCCCGATGGCCGGCTCGCGTAAGTATAGGGGAACGAGCGCCTTAGGATCATCGGTTCGACCAGCTTCGAGCCGTCGCGAGCCCAGTTCCGCCAGCAGCGATGCCCGGCGCACTGTCGCCGCGCCGCCGGCGACACGATGGCCGCGCTCGACCAGCGACGTCACCAGCTCGTCATCGAGTTCGCCCGTGACGAGCGCGTTGGGCGGCAGCGCGTCGAGCGGTTCGTCGCGGGGCGAAAGGCCGGGAGCGCGCAGCTCGCGCCAGTTGGGGTCGGCGACGTAGGCCGCCCAGGCGAGTTCGCCGCGGCCCGCGCGATGCACGGCGACCACGGGTACGCCGGTCGCGGCAAAGGCGTACGCCTCGATCTCGAGACGACCGATACCCACGAGTGGCAGATCGAGCGCGAAGGCGAGGCCCTTGGCTGTGCTCAGGCCCGCGCGCAGGCCGGCGTAGCTGCCAGGGCCCAGGTCAACGAAGACCGCGGTGATGTCGTCCTTCGATGCGTCGTGGCGGGTCAGGAGGCGGTCCACAGCGGGCAGGAGCTGCCGGGAGTGGTCGCGACCGGCGTTCCAGGTGAGCTCGGCGAGGAGGCGGCCCTGGCGCGAGAGGGCGATGGAGGCCAGCTCCGAGGCCGTGTCGAGCGAGAGCTCCAGCGGCCCTTCGACCCTTCGGCTTCGCTCAGGACGAGCTTTGCTCAGGACAGGCCCTTCGACGTTGCTCAGGATAGGCTCAGGCATTGGTCTCGAACGTGGCGGCGATGCGGCGCTCGGACGCGTGTCGCCTCGCTGCCGGCGCTGTGCGCCTCGTAACGCCCATCGCCGTGTGCGCGGAGCAGCGCCTCCGCCATTTGTGAGCGGGCGCGTTGTGTGTGCAGACGAAGAGCACGCGCGTGGGCTGTCGTTCGGCAGTCATATCACGGCGGGCTTTCGGCGCTTGCGCGGCGTGAGCTGTGCGGCTAGCTCCTCGTATCGTGCGCCGCGCGGGGCGAGCGTGAGCGTGCGGCCGCGCGCTTCCTCTTCTTCGATGCGCACGAGCAGGTGCTCCGGCGGCAGCTCCGCCCACGCGCGCTCCGGCCACTCGACCGCGAGCACGCCGGGCGCGGCAATCTCCTCCAGCGCGAGGTCGATCACCTCTGCCGGTTCGGTCAGGCGGTAGAGGTCGGCGTGGTAGAACGTGAGGCGGCCGTGGTACTCGTTCAGCAGGACGAAGGACGAGCTCTTCACCGGCTCGCGCACCGCCAGCCCCTCGCCGATGCCCTGCGCGAAGACGGTCTTGCCGCTGCCCAGCTCGCCCTGGAGGAGGAGCACGTCGCCCGCGTCGAGGAGGCGGCCCAGGCGCGCGCCGAGGCGGCGTGTCTCGCCGGGGCCGCGCGAGCGCAGTACATGGCCCACGCTACGATTCTCCGCCGCTGCGCAGGTGGTCCCAGCCGGCCGAAGGTATCGATACCTCCTCGCCTGCCTCGTCCAGCAGCTTGGCTTCCTGCTTTGCGTCGATAACCATCTCGCCGATCACGGTGACCGGCACGTCCGCCTGCTTCGCAGCGGCGCCGATTGTCTGTTGATCGCCGATGAGCAGCAGTTCGTAATCTTCGCCACCGCCGGCGGCGAAGCGTAGCGCTTCCTCCGGCGCGAAGACCTCGCTCAGCGCCGGGTCGATGGGTAGCTTGTCGCGCCAGACGACACCACCCAGGCCGCTGGCGCGGCAGACCTGGCCCAGGTCCTGGAGCAACCCGTCGCTGACGTCGATGGCGCAGCGCACGCCAGCCGCGAGGGCGGCCTGACCCGCCTGCACGCGTGCACATGGCCGGAGCTGGCGCTCTACCAGCGGGCCACTGGACTCCTTCGCGCTGTCACGTAGGCGACGCAGGCCGCCTGCGGCGCCGCCGAGCTGTCCGGTGACGGCGACGACATCGCCCGCCTGGGCGGCGTCTCGACGCAGCACGAGCGCCTTGCCGGTGTCGTCGAGGGCGGCGCGGCCCGTGAGGGCGATGGTGATGACGGTGGTGGGCGAACGAACCACGTCGCCGCCAGTGATGACGACGCCGTAGGCCTCGGCCGCTTCGGCGACGCCGGCGTAGAGCTCGTCGATCGCCTCGACCTGGGTGTTTTCCGGCAGGGCGAGCGTGACAAGCGCGAACTCGGGCGTGCCGCCCATCGCCGCAATGTCGCTCACGTTGACCACGAGCGCCTTCCAGCCGACGTCGCGCCAGGGTGCCCGATCTGCCAGGAAGTGGACGCCTGCGACGAGCGTGTCCGTCGTTGCGATGAGGGCGCTGCCGTTGGCGCGCCAGACGGCAGCGTCATCGCCGATGCCGACCGCGAGGCGGTCCGCGGCGTCCAGGGTAGGGTGGGCGCCGAGCGCCTCGGACAGGCGGGCGATGAGGCCGAATTCGCCGAGCTCCGAGACCTTCACCCGTGGAGTATAGCGAACTGCCTTGCCGTGCCCGTATGCTAGAATCCGCGTCAGTGCCGTGCGTATCGCCATCGTTTCCGACGTGCACGCCAACCTGCCCGCGTTCGAGGCGGTGCTCCGCCATGCCGAGGCGGGTGGGGCGCTCGACGCGGTCTGGTGCTTGGGCGACATCGTCGGCTACGGGCCACACCCGAACGAGTGCATCGAGCTGCTGCGCAGCTACGCGCACCGAACTGTCGCTGGCAACCACGACCTCGCAGCGTGCGACCGGATGGGCACTGAGGAGTTCAACGCTGCGGCCGCTACAGCCGCCCTCTGGACGACGGAGCAGCTCTCAGAATCGTCGCGGGCGTATCTCACCGGACTGACGCTTGTAGAGTGCGAGGGCGTGTTCACGCTGGTGCACGGAAGTCTGCGCTCGCCGGAATGGGAATACCTCCTCTCGAGCGAGCAAGCGCAGGCGCACCTAGAGCTGCAGCGCACGCCGTACGGGCTGGTCGGCCACTCCCACCTGCCGTTCGTCTGCCGCGAGGAGCCGGGCCGCCCGCCGAAGGTGCTTCGCGTCGGGGACGGCGAGCGTGTTAAGCTCGGCGACGAACGCTCTATCCTGAACCCGGGCGGTGTGGGCCAGCCACGTGATGGCGATCCGCGCGCATCGTACGCGCTGTATGACGACGTCGCGCGCATCGTGAGCTACCATCGAGTGGCGTACGACATCGAGGCGACCCAGCGGGCGATGGAGGCGGCGGGCCTGCCGCGCTGGCTGTGCGAGCGCCTGAGCTACGGGAGGTAGCGACCACATGGCAGATGAACCCGACGACGGTAAGGTGCAGGTGCTGATCACGTTCGCGCTGGAGCCGGAGCTCGTCCAGCAGATCGAGGCGGTCGATCCGCGACTCGACGTGCAGGTGCTCGGTCAGACGGCGCGCCAGGTCTTCCGCGGCCAGCGTCGCTATCCGAGCGAGCTGGAGGCGCAGACTGCGCGCCAGGAACTGGCGGACGCGCTGCGCGAGGCCGAAGTGCTCTTTGGCTTCTGGGGGCCGGCACTGCTCGAGATGTACCCAACGCCCGATCTCCTCTTGCAGCATGCGCGCCATTTGTGCTGGATCCAGCTTACCAGCGCAGGCGTGGATCGGGCGGCACGCAGTGGCCTGCTGGATACCGCGCTAATGATCACGAGCGCCAGCGGCCTTCATGCCACACCGATCGGCGAGTATGTGCTGTGCGTCATGCTCATGTTTTGCAAGGGGACGCATCGGTCCGTCCGCGCGCAGGAGCAGCGCGAGTGGCAGCGCTCGATGTCGCAGGAGCTGTACGGCAAGACGGTTGGCGTCGTGGGCATGGGGCACATCGGGGCTGAGGTGGCGCGCCTGGCAAGGGCGTTCGGCTGTCGCATCCTGGCGACACGCCGCTCGATAACGGAGCGGACGAAAGACAACATCGCGGACGAATTGCTGCCGCCGTCGGACCTGCCGTACCTGCTGGGCGAGAGCGACTTTGTCGTGCTCGCCGTGCCGCTCACGGCGGACACGCGCCAGCTCATCGGCGAGGCGGAGCTGCGCGCGATGAAGGAGACCGGTGTGCTGATCAACATCGCGCGCGGCGCCGTCATCGACGAGGCGGCGCTGGTGCGGGCGCTGAAGGAGGGATGGATCGCAGGCGCGGGGCTGGACGTGTTCGAGCAGGAGCCGTTGCCGCCGGAGAGCGAGCTGTGGGGGCTGGAGAACGTGATCCTGACGCCGCACATCTCGGGCGGCACGGAGATTTACAATCAGCGGGCTGCCGGCATCTTTTGCGAGAACCTGCGACGCTATTTGGCCGACGAACCGCTGATGAACCTCGCCGATCCGGCACGGGGCTACTAGTCGTGACCGTCCTCTCGAACGACAACGCCGACCTGAGCGAGACGAAGCTGGGCGTCATTGCGGCGGAGGTGGCGTGGGACGCCGTGCTGAGCGCGGTCGCCGAGTAACGAAGGAGGCGTAATGACCGAGCAAGAAGCGTTTCTCAAGGAACCCAACGTTGCGGTGCTGACAACGGTCGATGCGAAGGGCAGTCCACACGCTGCGCCGATCTGGTACTTGTACGACGACGGCGTGATTTTGATCAGCACCGGGCGCGGTTCGCAGAAGCACCGCAACATCGAGCGCAACCCGAACGTTGCGTTGGTCGTCGACCAACGCACGCTGCCGTACTACGCCCTGATGCTCCACGGAGAGGCCGAGGTCGGGTCTGGCTTCTCGCCCGAGGATCGTCTGCGACTGGCCGTGCGCTACCTGGGCGATGAGCTGGGCCGCGCGTACGTGGCGCGGACGAGCGCCGAAAACTCCGTGACGCTGCGTCTGCGACCGCGCAAGATCATCGAGTACAACGGGCGGGCAGGTGGGTAGGAGTTCGGTCTGATGGACGAGGCGGCGGTCCGAGAAGCACTCGCTGGCCTGACGAACGAACGGGGAGCGCCCCTGCTCGCGCCGGACGAGATCGCGAGCGTCGTCACGGAGGGCGAGTGGGCCGCCGTGGTCGTCAGCAGGGAGGGCGCGCCTCGTGAGCTGCTGACGAGAGTTCACCGTCACCTACGTGACGCATTCCCCGAAGCGACCATCGAAGTGCGCACGGACGAGCGTATCTATCGGGGCGGCGCTGGGTTCGGCGAAGGGAAGCAGGTTGTCGCGGTGCTGGGCGGTAAGGGAGGCGTTGGCAAGTCGACGCTGGCGGTGAACCTGGCCCTCACACTCTCGGCGATGGGCGTGGCCGTCGGACTGCTGGATGGCGACCTGAACGCACCGGACGTGCCGCACTTGCTGGGCATCCATCCGAAGAAGGCGCCGGGCGGCTTCGGCGCGCAGCTCCAGTCGACGAGGGTGACGCCGCCCTCGCAGCGCCCCCGCCCCCACGAACGCTTCGGCGTCGAGATGATGTCGGTAGGGTTCGTCGTGCCGGAGCGCTTTCCGACGCTGGTGACGACGCGATACCTGCTCTCGACACTGATGCGCTATCTCATCTTCGACATCGACTGGAACGCCGATGTGCTGATCATTGACGCGCCGCCGGGCACCGGCGAGGAGCTCCAGGTGATGGCGCGCGAGCTACCGCTGTCGGGCGTCGTCTTCGTGACCACGCCCCAGGATCTGGCGCAGATGGACGCGGAGCGCACGCTGACGCTGCTCACGGAGCATGATGTGCCGGTGATCGGCTGGGTGCAGAACATGGCGTCAATGACGTGCCCGCATTGCGAGCAGGAGATCGACATGTTCGCTCAGTCGACGCGGCTGGCGGATGCCGGGCTCGAGATCATCGGGCGCATCCCGTTCGACGTGCAGCTCTCATTCGCGGCGGACAAAGGACGGCCGTTGGTGCTGGGAGACCCGCGCGGCCCCATCGCGTACGAGTTCGCGCGCATCGCTACCAGCGTGCGGCGCTGGCTGGCGGCGCGAGACGCCGGTTAGAACTCGATCCGGAAGCCTTCGTGAGTGGCGCGAAAGCCCAGGCGCTCGTAGAAGCGGTGGGCATCGGTGCGGGCCTTGTTGCTGGTGAGCGAGAGCTTGTAACAGCCGGCCTCGCGCGCAGCATCCATCGCATGGCGCACGAGCAGCCCGCCGTAGCCGACGCCGCGGTAGATCTGGTCGACCACGATGTTCTCGACGATGGCATACGGCTTTCCCTGGTGCGACAGGTTGGGCACGAAAACCAGCGCCGCTGTGCCAACGATGTCGTCGTCTACTTCGACGACGAGGAGCCGGAGGTTCTGGTCCGAGGCGATCTGGTCGAACGCGCCACGATAGACGTCCGGCAGCGGTGGGCCGAGATCCTCGCGCGGCTCGTCGGGCGACAGCTGCGTGAGCAGCTCAACGATGCGCGGGAGATCGGCGTCTGTGGCGTCGCGCACGCGCGCCTTCTCTGCGGTATCGCGGGCCATCGGTGGCTCTTAGCGACGTTTCGGGCGGCCGTTACCGCCGGGCGCGTTCTTCTTGGCGCTGCCCAGGGCAGGCTTTGCCGCGCCGCCGTTTTTGGCGCGTCCGGCCGGCGCTGTCGTGACGCCGTTGCCGTCATCTTCGCCGTCCAGCGTCGGATCGGCGTCCGGGCCTTCGGCGGTCGCTGCGCTCTGCTCCGGCTGCATCTCGATGGTGGCGATGCAGCCGACGGCGTCGCCGGGCCCCGGATCGATAATCGAGACGCCCTGGGTGGAGCGACCCTGGACGGAGATGCCGTCCATGCGCGTGCGGAGGACGATGCCCTCCTTTGAGATGACGATGAGCTCTTGCGTTTCGCGTACCATACGCGCGTCGATGACGTCTCCGGTCTTCTCCATGGTCTTGAACGTGATCACGCCCGCGCCGCCGCGATGGTGCTTCGGGTACTCGTCGATGGGCGTGCGCTTGCCGTAGCCGTTGACGCTGACCGTGAGGAGCTGGTCGCCGCCCGATGCGATCTCCATCGCGACCGCCTTTGCGTTCTTGACCAGGCGGACACCGCGGACGCCGCCGCTCGCGCGCGAGGCGAGGCGCAGCTCGGCGACGGGGAAGCGCACGGACTGGCCGTCTGACGTGATGATAAGCGCGTCGTCCTCGTCGGTGGCGGACTTGGCTGAGATAAGCACGTCCTTGGGCTCGAGGTCCATCGCGATGAGGCCGGCGCGCCGTACGGAGCTGAACTCGGAGAGGGAGGTCTTCTTTACCTCGCCCGACGCGGTAGCGAGCACCAGAACGTCCTTGTCGAAGCTGCTCACCGCGACGACAGAAGTTACTTGTTCCTGCTGTTCGATCTCGATCAGGTTGATCAGCGGGATGCCACGTGCCTGACGCGATGCGTCCGGCACATCGAAGGTGCGCAGTTGGAAGACCCGGCCGCGGTCGGTGAAGAAGAGCAGGCTATCGTGCGTGTCTGCGACGATGAGCCAGTGCACGGCGTCGGCTTCGCGCGTGGTCATGCCCGTGATGCCGCGGCCGCCGCGCCGCTGTGGGCGGTACGTCTCCAGAGGCAAGCGCTTGATGTAGCCGCGGCTGCTGAGCGTGACGACGACCTCCTGGTGGGCGACGAGGTCCTCTTCGCTGAACTGCTCGGCCTCCTGCGCGACGATCTGCGTGCGGCGTTCGTCGCCGTACTTCTCCTTCAGCTCGCCGGCGTCCTCTTTGATCAGGAAGTCGATCTTGCGCGGGTTGGCGAGCAGGTCTTCCAGTTCGCTGATCTTTTGAATGATCTCCTTGTACTCCTGCTCGAGCCGCTCGCGCTCCAGGCGCGCCAGGCGGCGGAGCTGCATGTCCAGCACGGCCTGGGCCTGCCGGTCGCTCAGACCGAAGGGGTTGGCCATGAGGCGCTCCTTCGCCTGTTCCGCGGACTGGGCGGCGCGGATGGCCTTAATCACCGCGTCCAGGTTCTCGATCGCCTTGAGGAGTCCGGAGAGGATGTGCTCGCGATCGCGGGCCTTCTCCAGGTCGAACTCAGTGCGGCGGCGGATGACCTCGCGCCGGAAGTGGATGTACTGCTCTAGCGCAGTCTTGAGGTTGATCACGCGCGGCTGGCCATCCACCAAGGCGAGCATATTCACCGGGAAGGTGGACTGCATCGCGGTGTGCTTGAACAGGGAGTTGACCACCTGGCGCGGCTGACCCGTCCGGCTCAGCTCGATGACGATGCGCATGCCGTGGCGGTCGGACTCGTCGCGTAGGTCGCTAATGCCCTCGATGCGCTTGCTGTGCACGAGTTCGGCGATGCGCTCGATGAGGGCTGCCTTGTTCACTTGGTAGGGCAGTTCCGAGACGATGATCTGCATCTTGTTGCCCCGCGCCGCCTCCTCGACGTGCGTGCGGGCGCGTGTGACGATGCGGCCTCGTCCGTCACCGAACATCTGCTTGATGCCGTCGCGAAGGACCTCTTTGCGCTTGCCCTCGACGTCGTACTCGTAGTCGCGCTGCATGCGGTAGATGATGCCGCCGGTGGGGAAGTCGGGGCCCTTGACGATCTCGGCCAGCTCTTCCGTCGTTGTTTGAGGCTCGTCGATGAGCTTAGCGATTGCGTCGCAGATCTCGTTCAGGTTGTGGGGCGGGATGTTCGTCGCCATGCCGACGGCAATTCCGCTCGCGCCGTTCACGAGCAGGTTTGGCAGGCGGGCGGGCAGGGGCATCGGCTCTTTCAGGCTATCGTCGAAGTTGGGCACGAAGTCGACCGTGTTCCGATCGATGTCCGCGAGCAGCTCCATCGCGATCGGGGAGAGGCGCACCTCTGTGTAGCGCATGGCCGCGGGCGGGTCGTTGTCGACGCTGCCGAAGTTGCCCTGTCCATCGACGAGCGGGTAGCGCAGGCTGAAGGTCTGGGCCATGCGCACCATCGCCTCGTAGACGGGGCTGTCGCCGTGGGGGTGGTACTTACCCATCACTTCGCCGACCAGGCGGGCGCTCTTTTTGTACGGTGTGCCGGGCCGGAGGCCGAGCTCGTCCATGGCGTACAGGATGCGCCGTTGGACAGGTTTGAGCCCGTCGCGGACGTCTGGCAGGGCCCTGGACACGATCACGCTCATCGCGTAATCGAGGTAGGAGGCGCGCATCTCGTCCTCGATCTTGATGGGGCGGATGTTGCCGATATTGCTGTCGGTGGTCATGGACTCACTCCTTCGTCCCTATGGTACCCGAGATACGAGTTAGGGACACGTACGTTCGGGGATGCGAGTCTGACAGATTCGCTACGAGCTTCCCTGCGAAAGGAACGAATGTGCTATGTGAAGAGCCGCGGATGTTACTCCTGCCAGCGGACCTCGTACAGGCGGACGGGGTCCTCGAAGCCCTGAAGCGCGACGTCGCCGTAGTCGGCGAAGAGAAAGCCTTTGCCCGCCACGAGCTGCCGGATCACGTCCGAGATGAGGATCTGGCCCGGCTCGGCGTGGCCAAGGATGCGCGCGGCGGTCTGAACGGCCGTGCCGAAGATGTCGCCGTCCTCACGAACGGGTTCGCCAGCGTTGAGGCCGATGCGGACGTTCACGGGCGTGTCGGTGCCCCCTTCGTTGTGGCGCGCGAGCGAGCGCTGGATCTGCACCGCGCCATCGAGCGCGCGCGCAGCCGAGGTAAATGTCGCCATGATGCCGTCGCCGGTGTGCTTCACCTCGCTGCCGCCGTGCGCGCTGAGCGCCTCGCGCCCGATGGTGTTGTGCGAACGCACCAGCTCCTGCGCCTTCTCGTCGCCCAGACGTTGGGTGAGCGCGGTCGAGCTTTCCATGTCGGTGAAGAGGATCGTGACGGTGCCTTCTCCTTGAAGGATCTCGCTGATGGCCCACGTCGACGCGGCGGGCGTGGGGGTGGCCGCGGGCGCTGCCTCACTACCCAGGAACTCATCGATTGCGCGGATCACTGAGTCAGCGTCGCCGTAGTAGGTGAGGTGGTGGTCGCCTTCAAGCGGTACGAAGCGGACGTTCGGCAGCAGCGACGCAACGCGCCGCCCGCACTCGAGCGGTACAGCGTTATCGCCGCGGCGGTGCATGACCAGCGCCGGCGCTTCGATCCGGGAGAGCTGATCGCACACGCTGATCTCGAACATGCTCTCTTCCAAGATGCGCGCGGCGACCTCGCCGGAGCTGGACTGCCGAAGGTAGTTCAAGCCTTCCTCCTGCTCCTCGCGGTCGGCGTCCGGGTGGACGAAGCCCATCGTCGTGCGCGCGCCTACGCCCCACTCGGCGCGGATCAGATCGATCAGCGCGCGAGCGAGCGCCGCGCCCTCTTTGGTGCTGGTGACGAACGCTTCGCAGAACGGGGCGTAGAGCAGCAGCTTCTCGATACGATCCGGGCGCTCCGCCGCGTAGCTAATGGCCACAGGCGTCCACTGGCTTATCCCCGCCAGCACGAAGCGCTCCAGTCCCAGATGGTCGACGACCGCTTCCAGGTCTAGCAGGCGCGAGGCGTGTGAGGTGTCGTCCACATGGCGATCTGAGAGCCCTGTGCCGCGCCCATCGAACAAGACTAGCTGACGGCCGCGCGCCAGCCGCCTGTGGAATTCGCCGGGGAGGCCTTGCCAATCCAGCTCTTGGTGGCTGATCCAACTGGGCGTACAGACGAGCGGCTCTCCCTGGCCTGCGACGGTGTAGGCGATGCGCACGCCGTCGCTAGCGGTGGCGAATTGGATGCGCGGAGTTTCCTCGTTCATCATGCATGCTCCATCACTTCCTGTGCTTCGCGAACGAGCGCCTCGAACAATCGACATGCACGTGGCGCGAACTCGGGGTGCTCCGGCTCGAGGCGTTCCGGGTGCCATTGGACGCCAACGACCCAACGGTGCGAAAGGCTTTCCACCGCCTCGATCAGTCCGTCTGGCGAAGTGCCGACGGCGGCGAGCCCCGCCGCCAGCGTCTCTTGGGTGACCGCCTGGTGGTGGCGTGAGTTCACCTCGACCTCGTCGGTGGCGAGTTGCGCGCGCAGGTGGCTCTCCGGCGCGAGGCGCACGGAATGCCAGCGCGAGGGGCAACCAGCAGTCTTGTAGTCGGCGACGTGGCTGCCGTCTTCGATGTGCTGAAGGAGCGTGCCACCAAACGCGACGTTGAGCACCTGGTGGCCACGGCAAATGGCGAGCACCGGCAAGTCGCGGGCGAGGGCGTCACGCAGAAGGGTTAGCTCGAACTCGTCACGCTCGGGGTCGATGTGCTTGACCTTCGAGTGGCGTTCGGCGCCGTAGCGGGCCGGATCGACGTCATAGCCGCCGGTGAGCACGAGGGCGTCCAGCGTATCAACGTTGACGGGCGCGCCGCGCAGATCGACCGGCTCGCCGCCGGCCTCGGCGATGCGCTCCCAGTAGGATTCGATGCGCTCACCGAGCACGTCCTCCCAGTGAGTTACGCCAATGCGAGGTAGCGCTTCACGCACAGGGAACCCTCCCATCTTTGGGCAGGATAGCATCTGGAAGCTGGGGGCTGGAAGCTGGATGCTACGACGATCGGGGCTTGATCTGAGCGAGCTTGGCAATGTAGCCGGCGGGCAAGTTCCACTCTCGCGCTCCGATCAAGAGGAGGCCGAAGTAGTGCTCGCCGGGTGCTTGGAACGGCTCTTTGTCGATCACCACGTATACCATCGCCTGAACGCGTTCTCCGGACGCCAGCTCGAGGTCTACGTCCTCCCGCCGGTAAGCGCCGCGCGCGACGCCTTCCTTCCGATCGAGCGCGAGCAGGTCTCCGTCCGGAACGTCATAGAGCACGCCCCATACGTCGTCGCCCGGCGACGGAACAACGTCGGCGACGCCGCCCTTGCGTCGCTCAGCGTATCGCGTGAAGTCGAGGCGGTAGTCGGCCAGCCGGGCGATCGAGATGAAGGCGGCGCTCGGACAGTGGGCGCGCAGCTCCTCGGACGACATGTTGCTTCCGTAGGCGAAGTAGTTCATCGCTGCCCCGCTACTTGATCAGGCGGCGGCGCATGGTCCAGAGCGCGAAGGCGAAGAAGAAGGCGGTGACGGCGAGGACGACGGCGAGGCTGGCGAGGTGCTCCCAGCCGAGGTCGCCTTCGACGAGGCCGCGGTTGATGCGCACGACGTGGGTGAGTGGGATGAACTCGGCCAGGACGCGCAGGCCGGGAGGCAAGGTGCTGAGCGGGTAGAAGGCGCCGCCGAACCACCACATCGGGTTGATCACCAGCGCCCAGAGGAAGTTGTACGCGCTCATGGAGGGCGCAACCGAGGTGAAACACATCGCGATCGATCCGAACAGCAGGCCGGAGAGGAACGCCATCGGCAGCACGAAGATGACGAGGGGCGAGTCGAGCAGGTGGTACGCGGGTGTGAAGAAGAGCGCCGCGATGAGG
>JBAROU010000236.1:0-5147 GCA_049642385.1 Dehalococcoidia bacterium
GTCCACGGTGCGAAGACTCGTTTCACGCGAAAGGAGAAGCGGCGGCTTTAGACGCTGGAGGTCGCAGGTTCGAAATTCGCCGCGCCCATAGGACGTGACCACGCAATTCAGATCTTGCGTTGTGTCCGTCAGCGCCCGATCGCGTTAGCACCCAGCAAAGACCGCCGGCCGCTAGCGCTCGGTCCCAAATTTGCGGGACCTGACTCGGTGGTGCCTCCCATCGGTCAATGAGTATTCGTAAATCTCGGACCGGCCGCAATCGGCAGCCGCGGATTCCGACACGAAACGGTACCGAAACCACTCGGGGGTGATTTGGGTGAGCTTTTCTCGCGATACAAACTCATAGAAAGGGTAGTCGGTCAAGTCCTGGAACAGGAAGACCTTGCCTACTTGGTAGGAACATCCGTAGAGCAAGCTGGAGCCGTCGTCCAGGGATTTTCCCCAGGCAACCCCAGCCGACGTGGACTTGATCTCGTGCGCTGACTTGCCCGGGCGTTTACAGCCTCCTTTCGACACCAGCCCGGGTTTGGGCTCCGGTCTTGGTTTGGGCTCAGGCCTTGGCTTGGACACGGTTTCGACACGCGTCGGCGGAGTCGTCATCGTTGTGCTGGAACCCGCGCCATTGCCGCAGGCAGACACTGTGGTGCCGATCACCAAGACTGCGCCTAGCACGCATGACAACTTGCTCATAGAGACATCGTGCGCAGTATGCCGCTTCTGTCCTAGCGCTGGATTCGCTCCCCCTTCGCGCGACGAGCAGCAGCGCGGTGCTTCTCAATGGCACGCGGGAGGGGGCGGCGCGGCGTGTCGAACGTGGCTTACCTAGTCGAGGCGGTTCCCTGCGCCTGCTAACTGCGCCTGCTAATATTGTCCGACAGAATCGCTAGGCTTCTGGAGTGCACCTACGATGGGCTCGTTCCGCAACCAAACATCGAGTATCTCGTGACCGCGCTCGGTACGTCATCGAGCATTGCGGTCTACGGTTTGAGCAGAGCGCACCGCATGAAGGCCCCGCGGCTGCTGACCCTAGGTTCATCTATCTCGGTGACGACGCCGGGGAAGTTGCGCTTGAGGTGATGGCGGTGGAGCTGGAAGACGCGAGCTTGCTGGTCATACATGCGATGCCGATGCGCAACCGCTATCGCGAGCGCTACGAGGAGGCGAAGAAATGGCAAAGGTGAAGAGGACTCAACAGAAGCCCAAGACGAAGGCGGGAACGAAGGTCACCTCGACAGTTACCGACGCTCTCGCCCTTGAGGCGGAGCGTGGCTACGATCTCTCCAAAGCGAGACGTCGCCGGGTCGGGCGCCCCGCGCTTGGAGCCCGAGGCGTATCGCCACGAGTGAGCTTTCGCACCACACCGCAGCTTTATCGAGCAGCGAAGCGGCGTGCAAAGAAGGAGGGGCGCACGGTGAGCGATCTCGCTCGTGAAGCGATCGCACGTTACGTGAGCTCATAGCAAGGTCGGGCCGTCCAAAACCAAAGCCTCTCAGCCGCTGCTCCTTCGCGCGAGAAAGCGAACGCCCCAAGCCCTCCGACTAGAACCGCGGCTTCCCCTCGGCGAAGCGCTCGAGCCCATCGTCCGGGATAGGCTCCCAGGTCGCTGCGTAGGCGACGTATGCACGCCAGCTCGGCCGCACTCGCGGCAGAAGCACTTGCTACCGCGTCGCTTGCGCGACTACTCGCAGCTCTTGGGACGCGGATCGAGCGCGTCCAAGGCGCTCGCGTCGATGCCGGAGCCGCACGAAATCGCATCTCGGACGCCGTCATCGGCCATCAGCGTGTCGTTGTTTGGGCCGGCGCTGAAGGAGTCTCGATCGGCCCCGCCGATCAGGATGTCGTCACCTTTGGCGCCTTTCAGCTTGTCCTCGCCGACATCGCCGACCAGCAGATCGGCTCCGCTGTATCCGTAGAGCCTGTCGTTGCCGCCGCCGCCGACGAGGGTGTTCACGGCGGTGCTGCCTTTCAGCACGTCGTTGCCCGAGCCACCGTCGATGTTCTCGACGTCGAGGCCGATCGTGTCCATCTCGCGATACTCGCCGTCATCCGGCCTGCCGTCGAGATCGGCCAGCACCGGGTTGAAGCGACCGACGTAGTTGACGGTGTCGCTACCGTCCCCGCCCAACATTCGGTCCGCGCCCAATCCGCCGTCGAGCACGTCAAAGCCGGCTCCGCCGTCGAGCAGGTCGTTGGCGCCAGATGTGACCAGGGTGTCATTGCCGCTGCCACCATGGACCTGAGCCGCAAGCGGAATCTGTAGCTGGACGAGGTCGTTGCCATCGCCGACGTCGATCACGATCGTGGTCAAGCCGGCCGCGGGACACAAGGCACGACCGACTACCGCCAGGCAGGCGCCGGGCACCTGCATCGGCACGCCGCCGTCACGCAAATCAATGGCACCGTTCGAGGCCAGTACGGTGAGCTGGTTGTCTCGCGTGGTGAGCGCCGTGTAGCGCAGCGCGGGTCCGTCGATATCGATGCGTGCCGCCGCTTCGCCGGGAGGCGGTGGAGGAGGCTCTCCGCCCGGCCGCGAGACCTGCTCGCAATCGGCATCGACGGCATCGAGCTGGGTCCCGTCGGCAACGACCGAGTCCGCGAGGCCGCCACCACAGGCTATGGAGTCGCCACCGCTGTCCCGTGCCTGGATGTCGTCATCACCGCCGCCGGCAGAGTACGCATCGTAGCCAGCTCGACCCTCGAGCCTGTTGGCGTTGGCGTCACCGGTCAAGGTATCGGCGCCCGATCCGGCGACGATGTTCTCGATGTCGGTGCCGACGCTGTCGCTCTCACCGTTTTCACCATCCCCACTCGGAACGGATAGATCGACCGTGACCGGAACAGTTCGGGTCACGTAGCTGACCGTGTCGGTATCCAGACCCCCTCCGAGCGTGTCAGCACCAAGGCCGCCATCGACAGTGTCGTCGCCGGCCTCGCCATCGATGCCGTCCGCGCCGCCGTCGCCGTAAAGCTTGTCGTTACCGTCGTCCCCAAAAGCGAAGTCGTCCCCGGCGTCGCCGTGCACGACGTCGTCGTCGGGACCGCCGTCCATGTCGTCGGCGCCGTTGCCGCCATTCAACGTGTCATTGCCGGCCCCGCCGTCCATGAAGAACTCATCGCCGTCGCCTCCCAGCAGGGTGTCGGCACCATCGTCGCCCTCGAGGTCGTCGTCGCCACCACCGCCGTCGAACGAGTCGGCCGCCGTACCGCCGGACAAAGTGTCATCGCCACCTCCGGCGTTGACGCTACTTGGAAGCCCTGTGTCGTTCGTAAAGAAGTCGTCTCCAGGCCCAAGCGCGGCCGATATCGACGTGACGCCCGAACAGCTGATACGCGAAGGGTCGACTACGACACAGCCGGTTCCGTTCTGAAACTTGGCTGCTCCGAACTCTTCGACCAGGTACTGACCGGCGACCAGGGAGATCGTTACGTCGCTTTCCTCGGGCAGGCCATCGACGTCCGCCCCGTCGGAGTAGATCAGCTGCCCACCTCCTACACGAACGCTCGCTGCTCCCGCCCGCGCAGGTACCAGCATCACTAACGCAATTGCGGTCGCTGACACCAGCGACGCGACAAGCAACGGCCCGATCCTTGGCACGACTCTCCCCCCAGACGACGACAGCGTCGAAGCTAGCGCAGATCAGACCATTATGCACGCCCGGATCGCAAGCAGCGCAGAGTCGCCGCGGCAGGGAGCGCCAGGTCAGGCTCAGGCGGCTTCGAGCGCCTGGTCGGTCACCCGGCCGTCCGGCGCCATTCGCCGAGAGACGACCTTCGAGACGCCATCCTCCGCCATGCTGACGCCGTAGATCACGTCGGCCGCCTCCATGGTGCGGCGCTGGTGAGTGATCACGATGAACTGCGCCCGGTCGGAGAAGCGACGCACGAGGCTGAGGAAGCGGTCGATGTTGGTGTCGTCGAGCGCCGCCTCGACCTCGTCCAGTATGTAGAAGGGGCATGGCCTGGCGAGAAACACGGCGAACATGAACGACAGCGCGACCAGGGACTTCTCGCCACCCGACAGCAGCGACAGCCGCTTGGGAACCTTGCCTGCCGGCGTGACTTCGATCTCGATGCCGGGCGTCTCATCCTTCGGATCGGCCGCCGCCTTGGCGGCCAGCTCGGCACCACTGGCTTCGCCATCGGCGTCGGTTTCCACAGCGTCAACGCCATCCTCGGCTTGCCCTTCCTGCTGCCCTCCCAACACGACCTTGGGTGTCTGCGGGCTGACCCGGCGAAGACGCCCGTGGCCACCGGGGAACAGCAGCTCGATCACCTCTTCGAAATTGCGCGCGGCGGCCTCGAATGTCTCCTCGAACGCCTCGCGTATGCGGCGATCGGTTTCCTTGATCAGGCCCTGAAGCTCCACGAGCGCTGCCTCGAGGTCCTTGCGCTGCTCTTCCAGCTCCTCGACGTGCGCGATCGCCTCGTCATATTCCCGTTCAGCCAGAGGGTTGACCGGTCCGATCCGCTCCCGGCGCCGCTCCAGCCGCTCGAGCTTGGTTTCTATCTCGTCTCGCCGCTCGGCGGCCAGCGGCGCTTCCGCCGCCAGCAGCTCGGCGCCGAGCTTGCTCGCAATCTCAGCCAGCTCGGCTTGCGACCCTTGCTCGCGGTCGCGGATCTGGGCGACACGCACCTCCTCCTGGGTGAGCGCCTCACTTGCGTCACGCAGCTGTGCCTGCAGCTCATACTCGGTGCGGGCGAGTTCACGCAGCTCGGCGGCTACCTGCTCGCCGATCGCTTCATCGGCCGACAGCTTTCCCTCCCACTTGTCGCGCTGCGATGCAACTGCCCGAAGCGCGGATTCGATCGCCGCGATCGCATGCTCGGCCTGCGGCAGCAGCGCTTCGTCGTGGGCGATCAGCGCCTGCAGGTGCTCACGTTGTTTGACGCGCTCCGCCAGCTCGTGTTCGAGCCGCTCCGCCAGACGGCGCTCGGCATTGATCTCACCCGTCAACTCGGCGCGGCGGGCGTCAGCTGGGCCAGTGCCATGCTGCCGGCGCTGATCGATCAACCAGGCGGCCCGCCTGGCCGTTTCGAGCGCCTCCTCGCGACGGCGGCGCAGCTCGCGTAGCTCTACCTCTGCCGAGTCTCGCCCGGCTTCGGTCTCTCGCATCTGGCTCGAGACGCGCTCGACCTCCATACCCGCC
>JBAROU010000237.1:0-11581 GCA_049642385.1 Dehalococcoidia bacterium
GATGGGGAGGCCGCCCGGCCAGCTACAAGAGGCGGCGAATCGGCTTTCGGCCGGGCCGGGGGTCGTAGTTAGCCTTGAACATCTCCAGCTTGTCCCGTTCGATCAGATACTTGCCGGCGAAGAGCACCGCCGGAATCTTCTTCTGCTTGATCAGCCGTCTCAGGCTTTGAGGGTGGATGCGCAGGATACGTGCGGCCTCCACCAAGTCCAGGTAGTTATCGAACGGGTTCACTGCGACCATACGCCTCCCCCAGCGACTAAGTTGCTAAGACGCGTGCATGAATATACCACACGCTCTCAACGTATGTGAAGCCCTGAACGAGATCTTGGTTATGTCGCTGGTTCCGGGTCCTCCCAGAGGCCGCGCTCACGCAGGAGCGGCCGGCTGTAGAAGTGGCGCCCGACCAGCGACTTCGCATCGTCGCCACAGAGGAACACGGTCGCGCGCCCCATCGCCTCCGGCGCCTCGACGAAGGGGCCCGACGGCATCTGCTCAGGCAGCCGGTGGTACATCGTGCCCGGCGTAATCACCAGCCCCTCGGGCGAGAGGGCGAAGACACGTACGTTGTGCTCCTTTACCTCCTCGGCGAGCCCCTCGCTGAATTTACGGAGTGCCTGCTTCGTCACGGAGTACGAGATGTTGCCGCCACCCGACTGGTCGGCGGCGATAGATGAGATGTTGATGATTACGCCGTCACGTCGTTCGATCATATGCGGCAGCACCGCCTGGCAGCAGGTGACGACGCCGCGCACGTTCACGCGCATCACCAAGTCCCAGCGCTTGAGTGGGATCTCCCACAGCCGTCCCGGAAACATCACGCCCGAGTTGTTGATCAAGATATCGATGCGACCGAACTCGGCGAGCGTCTGTTGCACCATCGCGCGCACGCTTTCCTCGTCCGTGACATCGGTACGCACAGGCAACGCTTTTGCGCCCAGCGAGCGCAGCTCTTCGGCGGTCGAGAAGATCGTGCCCGGCAGCTTGGGGTCGCCCTCGGCTTCAGACCGCGCGGCGACGACGATGTGGCAGCCCTTCATCGCTAGCTCCGTAGCGATGAACTTTCCCACTCCCCGGCTGCTGCCGGTGACGATCGCGACCTTATCGGCGAGTGACATCTGCTTCCTCCACCCGGACGTACGCCCCGGCCCGAGCCGAGACGCCGCACCTGCCCCTGCCTGCCGGCAGGCAGGTGTATCCTGCCGCGTCGGACATAAGCAAGTCAACGCCACGGCCGATGGGTCCCTCGCCCGCCGCTTCGCGATTTCGTTCGCTATCATTACGTTATGTCTAAGGCGGCCGCCCAGCTCTGCCGGCAGGTTGGCGTCGCTCTCTCCTTTCTGGCGTTGATCGCCGGATTGGTCTCCTCGGCATGTGGGGAAAGCACGCAGGACGGCTTGGCCACGCCCTTTGCAAGCGATACGGGTACGCCAGTGGTCGTCCCGACTGCCAGCCCAACACCCATGGCCACTGCCGCTCCAACGCCGTCCTTCACCCCAGCACCTCCAACAACCGAACCCCCCACTGTCCCTGACACCGTCCCGCAGTCGAAGGCGCCTCCGAATCCCGCACTGCCGCCCGCCCCTCCATCAGGCGGGTCCGATACGCCTCCGGGCGACTGTGGCAGCTTCTGGAGCCGACAGTCCACAGGTGCCTTTAGCAGGGAAGCGGAAAATACGCTCATGGCTTTGGAGAACGCCCGACGCCGGGCGGCCGGGAGAAGCAACCTTATCCCGGACGCCAGTATTCGAGCAGTCGCCGCGCAGTACGCCCGGTTCCTTGTGGAGAGCGGCTGGTGGTCGACTGCCTCCAACCCCCACGTAGCTCCCAATGGCAGAACCGCCTTCGACCGCCTCGACGGCGGCGGCGTCTCGCGAGTCTATGCATCGGAGAACCTGGCGTTCGGCGTGCGACCGTTGACTCCGTGTGATTTCTACGGCGCCCTGACGGGAGCCCATATTCGGAACTTCATGGGCGAGAGCGCGCTCGATCAGGGAGTCGTCTATGAGCCGCTGTACTCAGGGATCGCCTGTTACATCGACTCGATAGGTCGCTTCCTGCTGTGCGATCAATATTTCGTCGCTCGGTAGAGACGCCGAATCCCTCAGACGCGCTAAGGCCCGCCCCGACTTACACCTCGAGGCGTGCCAAGGCGCCGCGTGCATCCTGCCGCGTCGGACATAAGCAAATCAACGGTTGTGCTCCCGCACAATCAGAGACTGTGTCCCCCTTGCACCGCGAGCCCTCCAGGGAGCAGATGCCGCATGCCAGCTTCGCCGGCGCGTTGGAACCAACAAGGCCCGCGATTGCCGGGCTCTCAACAATATCACTTCGGCCTCGCACCGTAGCCGGCCGAGTCGATCTGATCGTGTCGCGGTCATTGGCATCGCAGTGGTAACCGGACGGTATGAAAACGAGGCCCGGCTCGATCGGCCGAGTCTTACGATGGTCGAAATACAGCGGGCTGATCAGTCAGCTTCTGGTTTCCCTAAGACAGTGAGAGGCCGCTCTCACGACCTCTCACCGTCTCGTGCCGCGTTGTATGACCTTAGTCGTCTAAGAGCGCGGACACGACGCTGCCATTACTGGCATCGACCTTCACGTCCTTGTCGCCAATGTCAACGTTGAAGACGAGCGTGCCCTGGTAGTCCTCGAGGTCCACCTCGCCGAGCTCACCTGTGGCTGCACCTTGTGCGGCGGCGACGGCTTGGTTCACCGTGATGCCTGCCTGCGGGAGCAAGTCCGCTCCATCATCGAGCTTGCCGGCCGGCGCGTGTGTTTCGCCTGCGTCGTCCCCCTCGTCCTGAGGCCCGCATTCATCCTGGATGTTGTCGGTGTCCGGCCCCGTAGCTGCCTCAGCCACGTCGTCCGCCTCGCTCTGTGAATCGCAGGCTTGGGCTGCAGGCGTTCCACCCGACCCGCTAGCAGAACTCAGGCGAGCCGTGAGCGTGACCGCAGCCCCAGCCAAGGCGAACATCGCGACCAATGCCGTGACCCAATACATTCGCTTTCCGAAGGTCATTTCTGCTTCCTCCTTTACTACTCTTGTGCGTTCGTTCTCCGCATAGCCTATGCCGTCCAAATGAAACGGCGATGAATTCAGCGTGAATAAGGCGGCTCAAATGAAGTGAGGCACTGGGTCGATGGCGGAAATGGCAATCATTTCCATCACCGGCTGCCGCAACCAGCGACTGGATGTTGCGTTGACGCCCCAACGGGGCCAATGCTAGACTCGAATCAGACCATGTTAAGGGGCCACAGGGCCGTGGTTCGCGGCCCTTCTTCCCAAGGGCCGTAATGGGCGGCCCTTATTCGATGTAAGATAGCCCCGACCAGGCAGGAGGGCCGCCCTTGATCGCCACCGTCGTCGGCAGCTATCCCAAGATTCCCAATCGACCGCGACCGGCCAGGCTTCGGAACGCGATCAACCGCTTCGACCGGGGCGGCCTCACGCGCGAGGAGCTCGACGCCGTCGCAGACGACGTTACGGTCGAGGCGCTGACAGAGCAGGTCGAGGCTGGTCTCGACCTCGTCACTGACGGCCAGATCCGTTGGGAAGACGAACAGACCTATCTCACACGGTCGCTCTCCGGCTGTTCAATCAACGGCCTGATCCGCTGGTTCGACACGAACATGTATTACCGCCAGCCCGTCGTCGAAGGCGCGGTCTCCTGGCGCGAGCCGATCACCGTGCGCGACTACACCTTCGCGGTTGAGCACAGCGCCAAGCCTGTGAAGGCGGTGCTCACCGGCCCCTACACACTCGCGCGGCTGGCGCAGGACAAACACTACGGTTCGGTCGAGGCGCTGGCGACGGCGTTCGCCGAGGCGCTCAACCAGGAAGCGAAGGCGCTCCAGTCCGCTGGCGCGACGATGATCCAGTTCAGCGAACCGGCGATCCTCCAGCATAAGGACGACTTCCCGCAGTTCCAGAACGTTTGCCGCAAGCTTGTCGAAGGGCTGACCGCCGAAACGGCGCTCTACTTCTATTTCGGCGACGTGGACGGCATCTACCCGCAGATCCTCGATCTGCCGTTCGCGTTGATCGGCCTCGATTTCGTGATGGGCGCCAAAAACGAAGCGCTGCTGCACCGAACGCCCTTCACGAAGAAGCTCGGCCTCGGCATCGTCGACGCGCGCAACACGAAGCTTGAGTCGCCGGACGCCATCGCGGAGCGTATCCGCGCGCTCGCGGGCGATGTCGCGCCGGACGACGTGCACGTCAGCCCCAGCACGGGGCTGGAGTTCCTCCCGCGCGAGGTTGCCCAGGAGAAGCTACGTCGTCTGGCGCAGGGCGTACGTCAGGCAGAAGGAGTGTTGGTATGACCACAGGCCTGTTGACCACGACTGTCGGAAGCTTTCCCAAGCCCGACTACCTCCAGAAGGCACGCAACGAGTTCACTGCCGGCAAGCTCTCATACGAAGAGCTGCGCAAGCTAGAAGAGCAGGCGACCCGCGAGGTGATCGCGCTGCAAGAAGAACTGGGCATCGACATCCTCGTCGACGGCGAGATGGCGCGCGGTGACATGGTCGCCTACTTCGCCGAGCACCTGCCCGGCATGGAGATCGGCGGCCTCGTGCGCTCCTACGGCAACCGTTACTACCGCAAGCCGATCGTGAAGGGGAACGTGCGCTGGAACGGGCCCATCACGCTCGAGCTCTGGCGCTTCGCTCAGAAGCTCACCGACAAGCCGGTGAAAGGTATGCTCACCGGCCCTTATACCATCGTCGAGTGGTCGTTCATCGAAGGCTACGATACTCGCCGCGACGCCGTGCTCGCCGTCGCCGACGCGATTCACCAGGAGGCGCTGGAGCTGGACCGCGCGGGAGCCAAGTACATCCAGATCGATGAGCCGGCCCTCTCGACGCGCATGGAGGACATCGACCTCGCCATCGAAGCGATGGGCGTTGTGACGGATGGCCTCAAGGCGAAGACCATCACCCACATGTGCTACGGCGACTTCGCGGCGGCCTACCCGCGCTTCCTCGACATGCCCGTCACCCAGTTCGATATGGAGATGGCAAACAGCGGCTACGACCTGGTCGAGCTACTGAAGCGCGGCTTTCCGCAGGACAAGGAGATCGCCTGGGGTGTCTTCGATGTGCACACGCACGCCGTAGAGACCGTCGATCAGATCACGGCCGGCATCAAGCAGGGCCTGGAGGTCCTCCCACCCGAACGCCTCTACATCGACCCGGACTGCGGCCTCAAGACGCGCACATGGGACGAAGCGGCAGCCAAGCTGCGCGTGATGATGCAGGGCGTCCACGAAGTGCGCAAAGAGCTCAGCATCGAGTAGCCCAGCTCTTGCTTACGGCCCTTCGTACATGAGCTCTGCGTCTGGCGGATCGCCTTGCCTTAGGTACGACGCGTAACGCTCGTCGCCCACCAGATACGTCATCAGGAACGCCGTCGCGTAGCGATTCACGAGCTCGTGCACGCGCTTGCGGCTGATGGCCGACGAGCATTCGGCCTCAAAGCAGATATCGTGGAACGCACTATGGATTGCCTCCGGCATATAGACGAAGTAATGCGGCACGTCGTCCGGATACATCTCGTACAGCCGTCGCAGGCCATCGGGATCGATGAGAACGTCCTTGCCTGCTCCCATGAGCATGACCGGAATGCCGGTGCGCAGCGCTTCGACCAACAGCTCGTCGGCCGAGCCGGGCGCCTGTACAATGGCGGCATCGAAGCGACCTTCCGCTGCGGCGCGGCCGGCCGTCCAGCCGCCGAACGAGTAGCCGACGACTCCTGCCCGCTCGGGGTCGATCGCGCCGGCCAGCGGCTCGCCGCCGTCGTCGCGCAGCGCAAGCAGCTCGTCGAGCACGAACGTCACGTCGTCGACGCGGTTGCGGGCGGAGTCGGCCGTGCTGGCGGCGCTGCACTGCTCGCCGCAGTCGTCGGACGTGGTGCCGGCGTGCGGCGGCGCTGCGACAACGAAGCCCCACGAAGCGATCTGTTCCGTCAGGTACATGGCGCCCCGAGGATGGCCACCGTTGCCGTGCGAGTAGAGCACGACCGGAAACGGAGCACCCTCCGACGCGGGTTGGGCATCAGGCACAACGTTGCTCGCGCTACCTTTGGCCGGATACCAGACGACCGTCTTTAGCTCGCGCGGCTCGCCGGTGGTACTGGAGGGACGCGTGAAGGTGATCTCGGTCACGCCGACGGCGTAAGGGCCGCGTGAGCCTGGATCGCGAACGGCATCGCTGGCGGGTAACGTCGCGGTGCCGCCGACCCGAGAAGTCTGCTTGCTGTTCTCACATCCAGCCGAGATTGCGGCGCCCACGAAGAACAGCAAGAGCGCACATGCAGTCAGACGAACGCGAAACGCCATGCAGCTTTACCGTCGCCGGAACTGTCGAGCGAGTGTGTCCGCGCTCAGGTGGATCATCGTTGGGCGGCCGTGCGGGCATGTGCGCGGGTGCTCGGTCGATTCCAGCAGGAGCAGCAGTTCACGCTGCTCGTCATCGCTCATCGTGTCCCCCGCGCGCACAGCCCCGTGACAGGCGAGCGACGCCGCGACACGATGCGCCCGCTCTTCGGTTGGCCCGTCTTCTCGACCGAGCAGGTCGAGCAACTCACCGACAGCGCGCGTGACGTCCTTCCCCGTCAGCGACGGCGGCACCGAACGCACAAGCAGCGTACCCTCGCCAAACGGCTCGATCGCCAGCCCGGAGGCCTCGAGCTCCTCGCCAAAGCTCTCGAGCAGCGCTCGCTGCCGTGCGGTCAGCTCGAGGGTCGCCGGCTGTAGCAACGGCTGCACCTCGTGCACGCCGTTGCGTTGTTTCGCCAGGAAGCGCTCGTAGAGCACGCGCTCGTGGGCGGCGTGCTGGTCGAGCAGGTACATCCCCTCCGGCCCCTCGGCGATGACGTACGTGCTGCTCACCTGCCCCACCGGGCGCAACAGCGGCACCGCCCCATCCGCCCTGTCGGATGGCGGCGCTGGCGCAGCCACACCGGGCGCACCGCCAGCAACGTGCGGGTCGCGAAGCGGGGCCGGCGGCATGGGCAGCGGCAGCGCCTCCCCCTGCTCCCGCCAGACCATCGTCTCTTCACCTGACGAAGCGGGACGCGAACCTGCCTCGAAGATCGAGCTTCCAACGTCGAACGCTGGCACCGGTGCACGCGCGGAGATCGTGCGCCGCACTGAGCGCTGGACCGCCGCGAAGACGGCGCGTTCGTCGCGGAAGCGCACCTCCGCCTTCGTTGGATGGACGTTGACGTCGACCTCGTCCGGCGGCAGGCGAATCCCTATGATCGCGACGGGGAAGCGTCCGACGGGCAACATGCCCTGGCATGCCTCAGTAATGGCGAAGTTGAGCGCACGATGCCGGATCCAGCGTCGGTTGGCGAAGAGCGACAGGTACGTGCGGTTTGCGCGCGAGACCGCGGGCGAACCGATGAGTCCAGCGACCTGGATCGGAGCCGTATCGTCGCACTCCAGCGGCAGCAGCTCGGCCGCCAGCTCGACGCCGTAGACGGCAGCCGCGGCGTCGCGTAGGTCGCCGTTGCCCGGCGTCTGAAGCACCGTGCGGCCATCGGCGCGCAGCGTGAAGCGCACATCCGGATAAGCCAGCGCGTACTGCGTAACGACCGTCGCGATCTGGCCGCTCTCGGCCGCAGGCGATCGGAGGAACTTACGCCGGGCGGGCTGGCGGTGGAACAAATTCTCGACGCTCACCGACGTGCCCGGTGGCGCGCCAGCGCTGCCCTGGTGCGCCACCTCGCCGTCGCGCAGGACGACGCGCCCTGCGACGAGCGCTCCCGTCGGCCGCGAGACGAGTTGGGCGTCCGCAGCGGCGGCGATGCTGGGCAGCGCTTCGCCGCGGAAGCCCAGCGTAGCTATGCGCCACAGCTCCTCCTCCGAACGCAGCTTGCTCGTCGCGTGACGCTCGAAGGCGAGGCGCAGCTCCTCGGGCGCGATGCCATCACCATCATCGACGACGCGCAGCAGGGCGATGCCGCCCTGGCGCGTCTCGATGGTGATCTGGCGCGCGTGGGCGTCGAGGGAATTCTCGATCAGCTCTTTGACGACGGAAGCGGGCCGCTCGATGACCTCGCCGGCGGCAATGCGAGCGGCTTCGTTAGGGCTGAGCACCCGGATGGGCACGGTGGGGAGCACACCTCCAAGGCGCATTGTAGCATGGGCGATCTCATGACGAGGGCGTTCCCGGACTCGGCGTCGTCGTCGCTAGGCGCCAAGGGCGCCCTCCTTCGCGGACCGCAGCACCCGGTAGGCGAACTGAAGCATGTGCTCCTGGTGCTCGATGTTTTGTTCGATGGCGAACGAGCCGTGGCCCGCGTCGAACCAGACGACCTCGATCTCCTTACCCAGCTCTCGCATCTTCTTCTCGTAAGCGTGCATCTGTCGAGCCGGGCAGCGCGTATCGTTGCTGCCCTGGATCACCAGCAGCGGCGCGCGCACTCGATCCGCGTAAGTAATGGGTGAGCTACGGGCGTGCTGCTCCGGCAGCTCCTCCGGTGTGCCGCCAAAGAGCGCCACCTGGAAACGGCGCAGCGTTTCGGCTTGATCCTCATACATGAGCACCCAGTCGGCGATAGCAACCTGGGCTATGCCGCCCGCCCATAGGTCCGCGAGCTTGCCCAAACCAAGCAGGGTCAGATACCCACCGTACGACGCGCCGAAGAGGAAGATTTGGTGGTGCATCGCGACGCCGGTCTCCGTCAGCCAGGCCTGGGCAGCGGCCATGTCGTCGGTCTCCCAGTGGCCCAGATCGCCGCGAATGCAGTTCTCGAACTCGCGCCCGAACGTGACCGAACCACGATAGTTGATGCTCAGGAACGCGAAGCCGTGATCGACCCAGGACTGCGCCCTGGGATGAAAGTACTCCATCGCGACGGCCGAAGGGCCTCCGTGTGTATCGAGGATCGTTGGGAAGGGCCCGTCGCCGGGCGGCTGGGCAAGCCAAGCCTGGATGTGCGCACCTTCCGTCGACGGGAAGGAGATCGAGCGCCACGGCACGCCCGCTGGCGCATCATCGCCCTGAAGCAGGACTCGCCGTTCAGCGCCGGTCTGTTCATCGAGCGCCACCACGCGCGCAGGGCGCGTGGAGTCACTCCGCAGGGCGTAGATCTCGCCATCGGGCGCAAAATGCACCCCCATCATCGTGCCCGGCAGGTGGTCGAGCCAGGTCAGATTCGCCTCATCGAGCGCATAGACTGCAAGCCGCTGCACAGCCTCGTGCACCTGCATGAGGAGCAGCTTGCCGCCGTTTTCCGACCAGTCAACCGGCAGCACGTCTCCCGGCACGTCCTCGAAGTCGAGGTCAAGGCGCGCGCCGGAGCGTGGATTCCAGATGACCGGACGGCTCACGCCGCTGCGCGTCGTCGAACACAGCACGCGCTCATCGCCCGCGACGCGAGAGAAACGCGCTGGCGCCACGCTCGCGCCGTCGTCGTAGAGTTCGCCGACGCGCTCGCCAGTGACCGTGTCGATCGCTGCGAGGTCCATGTCCGTAGACTGACTACGTTCCGTCAGGGCAAGCATCGCGAGGGCGCCATCGTTGGAGAGCTGAACGCCGCGCATTAGCGGGCGCGTGTGATAGAGCAAACGCCGATCGCCGATTTCGCCACCCGCCCCGAGTTCGATGAGGTGCGTGTGGAAGCCCTCTCTTGTGGCCTCCGTGAACGCGAGGTGGCGACCGTCGCGGCTCATCGCGAGGCCACCGAGTGCATACGGTGGCATGTCCGGGGTCACGTCTTCAGCTTCGCCGCCTTCGAAGGGGACGCGCACCACATGGCCGATCTCGTTGCCCTGCTCGTCGTTCAGGTAGTAGATGAAACGCCCGTCCGGGCTAAGCGATGCCATGATTTTGCCGGCCGGCGCGAACGTGAGCTGACGTAGGTCACCAGAAGGCACGTCCCAGGCGTAAACCTGCTGGACGCCAGAGCGATTCGTGGTGGCGATGCCTCGCGATGCCGCGCGCGAGGCCACGGCAGCGCTGGCGATGCTCCACGCCCGGAAGCGTCGCTTCCAGGGCGCGTCCGGTGAGAGATCAGGCTGTTCCATTCCCGCCTCGCCCTTCATAGTTAAGGAGGGGCGCACGATCGTACGCCCCTCCAGCAAACGCTTGCCGATGCGGTTACAGCGCTTCGACGATGGTCGAGATGCCCATGCCCGCGCCGATGCACTGCGTCGCGAGGCCGTACTTCTTGCCGGAGCGGCGCACCTCGCGGCTCACGGTCGCAACCAGCCGCGCACCCGTCGCGCCTAGCGGGTGGCCGATGGCGAGCGAACCGCCGTTCACGTTCACGCGGTCCATCGGGATGCCCAGCTCTTTGATACTGGGGATCACCTGCGCCGCGAACGCCTCGTTGAACTCGACGCGGTCGATCTTGTCCGCGCCGATGCCGGCGTGCTTGAGCGCCTTGTGCGTGGCAGGGATCGGACCCAGCCCCATCACCTGCGGCTTCACCCCCCCGACGCCAAAGCCGACGATGCGCGCCAGCGGCTCCAGGCCGAGCTCTAGTGCCCGCTTCTCGCTCATCAGCAGCGCGGCGGTGACGCCGTCGTTCGTCGGGCACGAGTTGCCCGCTGTGATGCGGACTTCCTGATTGCCATAGCTGACGATGCCGTTAACGGGCTTAAGCTGGCCGAGCGACTCGATGTTGGTGCCGGGCCGATAGCCTTCGTCCTGATTGAAGAGCATCATTTTGCCCGTTTGGTCCGCGAGCCACTTGCCCTCGTCGTCGAACATGGGGGTCTCGATCTCGAGCGGGATGATCTCCTCGCCGTAGATGCCCCGCTCGAACGCCTCACCGTACTTACGGTGGCTCTCCACGGCGAACTCGTCCATCTCTTCGCGCGTGAGGTTGTAGATTTCCACGACGTTCTGCGCCGTCTGCGTCATCGACGTGACCGGCGGCGCGTCGAGGATGTAGTCCGGGAACGGCACGGAGAAGTACTGGCCGTGGTCCGGCGCCATATTCCGCTGCTCGTCCGTCTGCTCCGTCCGGCGTTTGTTGAACTCGTTCACGCGGTTGCGCTCGACGCGGTTGCCTCCACCGCCGCCCAGTGCCCGCCCCATGCGCTCGACACCGAGCGCGATGCCAACTTCGCTCGATCCCACCATGATCGATTGCGCTACGCGATGCAGCGTCTCCATGCTCGAGCCGCACTGGCGGTTCGAGTCGAACGAGCAGACCTCGGACGGCAGGCCGGCCAGTCGGGCCGCGACGTTGGCGCCGATGCCCCCGGCGAACTCGGCCACGGGAACGACGTTACCCATGCCGACGTCTTCGATCGAGCTCGCCTTCACCTTGGGATTGCGTTCGAGCAACGCGCGCAGCACCTGGGCCGCTGTCTCATCGAGGCGCGTCGCCACCAGTTTGCCGCGTCCACCTCGCGCGAAGGCGGAGCGCACTCCATCGACGATGACTACCTTGTTCAGTTCCATGTATTCCTCCCTAGCTATCCGCAGGCCCGGCAGAGCCGAGGCTATCGTAATCGTCTCACCCGCCGGCGTTCGACAGGCCTCGCTATGATACCCTACAATCGACAGGATGGGTACTCCACAGCCTACCACCCCACCGCCGGGCGCCGTCCACCTCGACAT